>CALZDK010000045.1 GCA_945637645.1 uncultured Prevotella sp. | reverse complement strand
TTCTCGTCGTTTATGTCTATCCGGTTTATCAGAAACAGGAGGTTGTCGTAGGTCAGGGGAAGTGACTCGTTGTGTGCCAACAGTGTAAACAGAACCACGAGTCGGTCGCTGTTCAGCAGGGCTTCCACCGTTTCGGGATTATCGACAAGATAGTCGTTGATGGCTGGTGAGAAGTCGTTAGACTTCAGGCGTATGCGCATTTTGTTGCGCAACATTGCGCGTAGGTTGCCATGTGCCATGTTCGCTTGTGCCATTTGCTGGAACAGCGAGCTTAATGCCCACTCGGAAGTCTCAAGTGTGGCGAGAATACCGTTTAGTGTGCGGCTGCAGTTTTCATATTCCTCCCAGTCTTCCTTACACTTGTAGCGAAGGTCGTGCTCCACCTCGTGCCACCCCTCAGAGAACACAGTGCGGATCTGTATCTCGTATGTGCTGTCGATAAACTGCTCATAATCTGATGGCAGGGAGGCACGGAAATCGTCAACAAGATAGTCTGGCAATGGTTTAGTGATGTTCAGACATTGCGGACGGAACGTATCGACATCGAGATTGTCGATGTGCCTTTTAACCACCGACTTGTCGTCGAAATACAATGCCAGAATGTCAACATCGTCGGGGAAATAGACAACAATGCGAAGCCCAATGATGTCGCGTATCATTTCCTTGCCGCTTCTGTAGAGCTCGCCTTTCATGCCTATCTTATGCTCTATTGAGGCAACGGTCTTTGCCCTTCCAAACAGGCGGTACATTATACCGCTCTGATTGATTCGTGAAGACAAATCGTTCTTCAACTGTTCTACTATCTCGTTCAGTGTCATATTCTTATGGCATTTTTCTGTTCGTTATTTACTCTTGAGGGCAAAGGTACGACATTTTATTCATTTCCACAAACATTTCATGGAAATATTTTTATGGAAGTTTCCTATTTCCTTAGTTCTTTCTTCCCCTTGGTTATCACCAGTCCTTTTTGTCCCTTTGTGCGTCGTCCGCCAAGGTCAAAATATGTTTCGCTGTCTGTCGGCGAGACGATGGTGGTGATGGAAGTGGAAGCATCGGTGTGGAGGGTTATTCTTACACACTGCTGCTTTACGAACTTGAACCCGATGGAGCCTTGTGCGGGCTGGTCGAGGGCAATGTTGTGGGTGACGCTCACTCCGCCAGTGCGTGAAGGGAAGACGTAGTCGGTGGATTCGAAGGTCTTGCTGCCGAGTTTCGACAGATAGCCATCCACGTTGTTCTCGTTGCAGTAGCCCTGGATGTCGATTCCCGTAATGCTTATACCGTCAGGAATCTGTATGGCGTATTCCACGTTGTTGGAGTATTTGATGCCATTTATGCCGCAGCTGCTTCCAGGGCTGTAGCCCTTTCCCGAACCGTTGGTGATGCTGAAACCGTTGCTGAAAGTCCAGTCGCCGTTGGCTGTTTCGGGAGTGAGGTCGTAGGATGAGGCAACAGGTGTTTCTCCCTCTTCTTCCACAAAGCCCAGCAGTTCTCCGCCCTCATTCTGTTTCTCGGTGATGTCAGCCACCAACGAGTTGAGATAATTCTCAAGGTTTGAGTAACCATCGGTGCCTATTGTCTTTCCGTCGGAAGGGTCGGAAGGATCAAGGCCGTTAGACTTTTCCCACTCGTCGGGCATTCCGTCGCCATCGGTGTCAACAGGTGCAGCGGCGGAGTTAAGGGTTGGCCATGCACTCCAGTCGTCGGCAGCATCAGCAGGGCGGTTGTCGTCCTGCGAGTTTACAAAGCCTTTGCTCAGTCCCTTGCCAGTGTATGATGCTGCGCCATTGCGTGCGTCGCTCACCATCAGTTCGTCGAAACTGTCGCGGCTGAGGCTTGCGCCGGCATAGTCGAGCACTCTGTCGTAGGCATCGTCAGCCGAATGGGTTGTGGTAGCCACAAAGTCCATTGGTTCAGCAAGTTTTATGCTGTCCTTGGTTTCTGCGGTAAACGTTCCGTCACAGCCGCTGGCGTCAATCTGGTTTATTATACCGTAAGTCCAGTTGTCGTTGTTCACCGATGAGTATTTCGTGTTATAATTGCCTGTCACGAAGTATTTTCCCCAGAGGTGCAATGCAGGAGCATAGGCAGGATATTTTTCTACATATTCGTTGGTCCTTATGCCTATTCCGGCAATGCGGTAGCCCTTTTTGTCGGTAGGTGTTCCCGGACCCGGCTTGTAGTAGTTGTTCACTATGTTCACTGTCATTCCCTCGCCTCCATAGCATCCGTTGCCGCCGAAGTTATAGATTACGTTGTTGCGCATGTCCATACGTTCGTCGAGCTGTGTTGTTGGGCGCGGACCGAGTCGTGGCGTGCGGCTGCCGTGGTGGGCAATGAGGTTGTGGTGGAACGAGGCACCTGAACCTCCCCAGTTGCCGCCATAGCCGTGGGCACCCTTGGAGTGTCCTGAGTTTACGAGGCTCTGCGCCACGAGACACCACTGCACCGTCGTGTTCTTGTTGCCAAGCACCGACAGGCACTCGTCGATGGACCAGCTTACGGAACAGTGATCGACAATGATGTTCTCCTGGTCCATTCCGCCGAAGGCATCCCATCCGTCAGCACCGTTTAGAAGCACGTTTTTGTTGCCAAGACGGAAACGCATATAGCGCACAATGACGTTGTTTGCCTTTATCGCCACAGGATAGTCGGCAACGCAGATGCCATCGCCAGGTGCCGTTTGTCCTGCAATGGTAACATTACCTATGGAGATGTTCAGACTCGACTGCAGGTGTATTGTTCCCGACACATCGAAGACGATGGTCTTTGCGCCCGATTTTCCAAGCGCCCAGCGCAGTGTTCCCTCAGTGCCGTCGTCGGCAAGCGAGGTGACATGATACACATTGCCGCCACGTCCTCCGCTGACGTAGCGTCCAAAACCTTCCGCACCGGGGAATGCAGGAGTCTTTTCCTGTGCGAAAACAGCTGTTGCTGCCAGGCACAAGCCTGACAGCAACATTGTGATAAATGCTTTTCTTTTCATATTCAGCAGTGTTGGGATTATTCAACCGGGAACCACCGTGGGTCGCCTATCCTATCGTTTATCTTCAGTGTGAAGTCGTGGTTGGCAGGATCGGCGAAGACGTCAGCCGACGAGTAGTCGCTTGCGGGAAGTTCCTTTATGTCGTTGGAAGCAAACACGCAGTCGGATGTTCTCAGACAGTTCTCCACGCTGATTGTTCCAGCTGTGCGCACACCCTTGGCAGTCTCAACGTATGTCTTGCCGAGGATGGTGTTCTTAAGCGTGATGTCGGTCGGCTGACCGTTGGCATCGATGAGATAACGACCAGACTGAATGGTGTTGTAGAACGTACAGTTGGTGATGGTGATGCCGTTCTTCAGCGGTGCCACCGATGTCTCAATGAAGCTGCGCTGTGCGGTGTCAATAGTACAGTTGCTGATGTTCAGGCTTCCGATGTTCTGCTTGGCAGGAGTGTCGAGTTTGAATAGGAATACTGAATAACCGTTGCCCTTCGACATGTTGGTGAGCACGCAGTCGTCGAGGTTTATCGATCCGATGGTGATTATCGGCGAACCCTGTGTGCGAACCACTGAACGCTCAAAGCCCTCGAAGCGACACTGGGTGAAAGTCAGGTCTTCGGCTATCACGGCATCAGCACTCTGGTTGATGAAATACTGACAGCCACCGTCGGTGAAGTTGATGTTCTCGAAGCGTATGTAGTTGTGGCTGCCCTTGATGTTGAAGCTCTTCACGATGTTGAGCACTGGAGTCTCGCCACCGGAGAGTCCGAAGAATGTCACCGACACTCCATCTGGAATGTAGAGACCTGTAGGCTCGCCGGAATCGGCGGAGATGCCGCGTGCGTCGAGGGTCAGTCCTGCAGGAATACCTATCGTCACGCTCACGTTTTCAGATCCTACTGCAGCCTGTGCCTGAGCCACCACGTCGTTGATGATGTCCTGGTCGAGGGCAGTTATTGTTGCAGGCAGCTGAATCTTGAAGTCGCCTGAAGGCATTGCTGCCGTAGTGGTGGTGACAACGGTTCCGCGCTTCGCCGTACCGTTATATATAATAAAGGTGTAGGCAGTTGACGCCTTGAGTCCCGACACAGTCAGTTCTCCAGAGGCCTTTGCCGAAGCGTCGAGGCTGATGTTCTGCACTTCCTCGTCGCCACAAATCACCACGATGTTTGTAGCCTCCTTCTCTGCGTCCCATTTCAGGTTGACATGGTCTTCAAAGCGGTCGGCGTCGGTAATCTCGTAGAATATCTGTTCCGCCTTGGTCTTGAAAGTCTGTCCGCTCTTGTAGTAGCACCACTTCGAGTCGTTCTTGCCGTCAGCCATGCTTTTCATTCGCAGATAGTAGCGTGTGTCGCCCACAAGTTGCTCCAGAGTGTAAGGCGATTTTGTAATCTCTTTGTTTGCGCCAAACACCTTTGCGTTTGCGCCTCCCATTGCCACATCGTCGTAAAGAGAGTCGGTGCTCACCTCAATGATGTAGTATTCGGCATCCTTCACTGTGTTGAATGTCACCTCAGCCGTGAGGTCCTCAGCCGTGACGCTTATCTTTTCGGCGTTCACGCCAAAGAGCCTGTCGTAGGCACTGTCAATGCCCCAGTCGTTGCCGTCGGTACATGACACGAGTGCCGAGCCGAGCACTGCTGTATATATTATTTGTCTTATCTTCATAATCTTTCAATCATTCAATTTTTCAATCTTTCAATTGTTCAATCTCTAATCAGAGTATCCGTAAGAGTTGTGCAGCGAACCGTTAGAAGCGGAAATCGTTGTCGAGGCGATAGGCATGATGTAGCGGTTCTTCACCTGGATTCCGTCGTCGAGGAGTCCACTGCTTATCGATGGAAGGTTGGTGTAAACGGTCTTGTCTGTTGGGTCGTCAATCTTTGCACCTCCAAACGAGCTTACGCTTCCGTCGTAGTCAGCCTCGCTCTTTCCGGCAGGTATTCCGTGCCATGTGATGCTCGAATAGTCCAACACTGTCTTTGCCTCGTCGGCATAGTTGAAATAGAGTTTCTCCTGGTATATGCCGTCGCGGAGCTGTTGCAGATATGTCTCCTTAAACTCTATGGTCTTTGCCACGAGGAGGTTCCAACGGATGAGGTCCCACTTGCGGTAGCCCTCACCTGCAAACTCCCATGCGTTTTCGTCAACGATGGCGTCGAAGAAAGAATCCTTGTCGGCCGGTATGGCTGCTATGTAAGCGTCAGCCTCTGCCTGGTGGTCGGCATCGAAGGCACGCTTGTGTACGAGGGCGAGAGCCTGGCGTGCGGTGAGTCCCGCGCTGCCGCTATAGTTAGCGTCAGGTCCTGCCAGTTCGTTCATCACCTCAGCATAGTAGAGCAGCACGTTGGCATAGCGCATCTTCACTGGATTGATGCCTGTGCAGTGCTTCGCGGTGGCAACGAGGTTCTGGCTGAGCCATGTGTCGCCCATCTTGCGTGGGTCCCACTTGCCTACATAGATGCCGAAAGGAGTGTTGCCGAGCACTGTCTCCTTGGTGAGCGATCCGTCCTGTGCAATCTGCATGTTGGCGCATGTGAGGTCGCGGCGCAGGTCGTTGTCGGCATAAGAGTAGAGCAGCGGAGCGGTGAGCTTCAGTTTGCCCGACGAGTTTCCATAGCCGTATTTCGATGTCACTCCGTTCATGCGGACACCCACTGTATAGCCAAGCTCGCTGTTGAGGTTAAGTCCGAGAGGAATCTCAAACAGGTTCTCGTGGTAGCTCTGGTCGAGTGTGAGCTGGTTGAGCAGATACCACTGGTTCTCTATCGATGGGTTCAGCGAGTGCTTGCCGCTGGTGATTATTGCCGAGAGGTGCTTCAAGGCTTTCTCGTAGAGAGCCTTGCGTGTCTGTGCGTCAGGGCGTTGTGTAGGATAGGTGGCATCGCTGTAGGAAGCTGTCTCATAGCCGCTCTTTGCGCTTTCGCGGATGGCATAGCCTGCACGCGTAAGGGCTATCTGTGCCAGAAGTCCGTGAACGTAGCCCTTGGTAATGTGCTCTGTGGTGTAGCCGCTGATGTCGTCAGCCCAAGGCAGCAGGTCTATTGCCGTTTCGAGGTCAACCATCAGCGAGTCCATTATAACGTCGCGGTCGGTCTTTCCCATGTAGGCATTGCTGAGGTCGGAGAGTGTAGGCTCCACCTTGAAAGGCACGTCGCCGAACATCTTCACGAGGTCGAAATAAATCATTGCCCTCAGTGTCAGCGACTCGCCGAGATAGCGTTCCATTGATTTCTGGTCGCTGCCTCCTGCCGTGAGGAGTGAGCTTTGCCTGATGCCTGAGATGTTGAGGTTTGCGTCCTCTATTATTCCGTAGAGGGCAGTCCACACACCGTCAATCTTCGACCAGCCAGGGTTTTGGTTGTAGTTCATGTTGCCTCGCTCGCTCGATGCGTTGTAGGCGTCGGCACCAAGTCCGTCAACCAGCTCGCAGTCGCTGTTCAGGTTCCACACAATGGAGAGGTCCTGCGAGTAGGTGCGGTCCTGTCCGAGTGCTCCGTAGAGCTTGTTGACGCGCGCCCCGGTATAGAACACCGAGTTCCACACCGTCTCGTCGGTCTGTTCCGAAGGCGATGTCTGGTCGAGGAAGTCGGAGCATGACGACATGGCGAGAATGCCAGCCGACAGTGTTATTATCGATAATGTCTTTTTCATTTCTTTCTTCTATATTGATGTGGTTAGAATGTTATGTTGATACCGCCAACGAAGGTGCGGCTCTTAGGATATGCAGCATAGTCGATGCCGGGGCACATTGGGTTTTTCTTCGAGCTGGTGTCCACTTCAGGGTCGTAGCCATCGTAGCCTGTGAAGCACAGGAGGTTGTAGCCTGTGAAGTAGAGGCGAACGCTCTCAAGGAATATGCTCTTCATCCATTTCTTTGGCAGTGTGTAGCCCACGGTGACGTTCTGCAGTCTGAGGAACGATGCGTCCTCAACGGCATAGTCTATGAGCTGCATTGTGCTCACTGCGGCAGGGTTGTAGATGCTTGCGCCTGAGTTTATCTCGTTAAGGCGTGCTATCATCGCGTCGGCACCGCCGTAGGCTGCTATCACGCTTGTCGAAGGACGGCCGAGGTTGAGACCTGTAGTCGGGTCTATCCATGTGTAGCGGTTTTCGAGTGCGAAGTCGTCAACGAGGTTGTAGTTCTTTGCCGAACCGTGGTAGAAGGCGTTGGCGAGTTTCGTTCCGTTGACAATCTTGTTGCCGAGGGAGTAGTTGAAGAAGATGTTGAAGTCAACATTACCCACTCTTCCGTCGAAGCCGAAACCACCAGTTGTTGTTGGCACTGTGTTGCCGAGACGCTGCTTCAGAGGGTCGCCATTCTCGTCCACTTCCACGCGCAGGCCACCAGGATAGTAGCTACCGCCTGTGATTGACGGGCTGTTGTCCTTCAGTCCCTCGCGCAGCTGCCATGTGGTGCCGTTGAGCACGAGCTGTCCGTCGGGGTTGCTCACAGGGTCATAGACAGTGAAGAAACCGTTGGTCTTGAAGCCCCAGAGCTCGCCGAGTCGTCCGCCTTCCTCAATCTTGAAGTCCTCATACTTGGAAATGGTGCTTCCGCTCCATGAGCTGCTCTGCCATGGGTTCTCCATGTTCAGCTCGTCAATCTTGTTCTTGTTGTATGCAATGTTGAAGTTGAAGTTCAGACCCCAGTTTTTCTGGTCGGCGATAACTGCATTGACAGTCAGCTCCACACCCATGTTGCTGGTCTTACCGAAGTTTTGGAACTGGTAGCTGTAGCCAGTGCTTGTAGGCACCACGGTCTGCATGAGCAGATCCTTGGTAGTGTTCCAGTAGAGGTCGAGAGTACCGTTGATGCGTCCGCGGAGGAATCCGAAGTCGATACCCACGTTACGTGTTATTGTAGTTTCCCATTTCAGGTCCGGGTTGTAGAGATATGTTCCGTGCTCAAGCATTGGCTGGCGGTCTTCGTTGAAGAAAGGAGCCTTCGATGTGTTGCTTGCCATGGAGTAGGTTGTGGAGAGTAGTCCGGAGTTGATGCGGTTGTTACCTGCCGTACCGAACGAGAGGCGCAGCTTGAGGTTTGAGAGCCAGCTGCTTGTAGCTTTCATGAATTCCTCTTCCGACAGACGCCATGCGAGTGCGAGAGATGGGAAATAACCCCAACGGTTGCCCTTGCCGAACTTGCTTGAACCGTCGGCACGCAGTGTGAATGTGGCGAGATACTTGTCAGCCATGGTGTAGTTGATACGTCCGAAGTATGACATCATGTTCTCGTCGGCTGCTATGTCAGACTCATTTGGCAATGATGTGCCTGCTGATGTGTTGGCGAGCACTTCGCCTATGGTCATGCTTGTAGGGAAGCCCACAGAAGTCGCTGTGCGTGTGGTCTTCTCTGTGCTCGACCATTCCTGACCGATGAGCACGTTGATGCGGTCGCGTCCGCCGAAGAGTTTGTCGTTGGCGTAAGTCAAGGTGTTGGCGTTGCGCCAGTCGCGCTGATTTACCTTCACAAACTGTGCCTGTGGCATACCGTTGTAGCCATACTTTGAGTTGGTTGTGGCGTCGCTTCCCCACACCTGGTCGGTGTTGTTGTAGCGCCATCCGTAGCCGAACTCAGTGCGGAAGGTGAAGTTCTTTATTGGTTTCCAGTTAAGTCCTGCGTTGTAGTTCTGTTGGAAACGCTCCTGATACTTATAAGTAGAGGTGATGCGCTGCAGTGGGGTGCGTCGTGTCGAGGTGCTGTTCTCTTCGTCCTCGTCGCCGTTGGATGTTAGTGTCTCCACCGGACCGTAAGCCACGGTGTTTGCCACGATACTGTTAGCGGCGTTCGACTCGTTGGTGTCGGCACCGCCGCTCAGTCCGTCGAGCTTAGTGAATCCGAGGCGTGCGTTGAAGTCGAACGACAGCCACTTGTTGAGTTTAGCATTTATTTTTGCGTTGATGTTGTTTTTGGCATAGCCGGAACCGAGCATGATGCTCTCCTCGTCGGTGTGCGAGAAGCCAATGTTGAACTTGATCTCCTTCGATCCTCCGTTCACGCTTGCGTTGTATTGCTTCTGCAATCCAGTCCTGCCGAAAATCTCGTCCTGATAGTCGGTACCCTCCACAGACTTCCAGATGTCGAGGTCGTTGAAGTTTCCGTAGTCTGTCGAACCCAGCTCATACTGATACATGGCATACTCGTATGGCGAGAGAGTCTTCACGGTCTTTGTCACTTTCTTCCAACCCAAGAGTCCGTTGAAGCTGACCTGTGTCTTTCCTTCCTTTCCCTCCTTGGTGGTGATGATGATAACGCCGTTGGCACCACGCGCACCATAGATGGCTGTTGATGAAGCGTCCTTCAGCACGTCGATGCTCTGTATCTCGCTTGGCGCGATGTCCGAGATGCTCGACACGGGGAAGCCATCGACGATGTAGAGTGGGGAGTTGTCCTGCGAGAGCGAACCGCCTCCACGCACACGAATCTTCACGTCGGCGTCAGGCGAACCTTCCGTTGTGGTGATGTTCACACCAGCCATCTTACCTGTCATTGCCTCGCTGACGTTGCTGACAGGGATGTTGGAGATTTGTTTCTCGTTAAGTGACGACACGGAACCCGTAAGGTCTTTTTTCTTCACCGTACCGTAACCGATAACCACCACGTCGTTGAGAGTAGTGGCATCGTCTTCGAGCACCACGGCAATATGGTCCTTGCCTTTCGTGTCGATTGTCTTTGTTTTCATTCCCAAATAGGAGATGACCAAAGAATTGCTCTTTCCTGAGAGTTTCACTGTAGCATTTCCGTCAAAGTCGGTAATGGCACCGTTGTTAGTGCCTTTTTCCATTACCGTAGCTCCAATGACCGTCTCGCCTGTCTGGTCGGTGACAGTCACTTTCACAGTCTGTGCGGAAACGCAGCCTACGATGAACAATAGCACCATCGTAAGCACGAATCTGATTTGTTTAGTCATATAAATAATTGTTTAAATAATATTCTGTTAGTACTTTTTGTGTCTTTTGTTCTCATTATTTTTGCAAAAGTACTACTTTTATTTTTAAGTAGCAAAGGTTTTTGGAAAAAAATGATTATTGGGGGCATAAAAAATGGCGGCATCGTGTGATGCCGCCTTAAATATTATAACCTGACATTTTTAGAAAATACCGTATTAAGGCTTGGAGTTAAGCAAATTTATTGTTGTTGTGAACTCCCTGACAATTTCTCTAAATTGAGGATTGTCATACCTGATAATTAAAGCAGCATAATTCTCGTTGTTCTCTTCATCAAATATTGTCATAGGCAGAAAGTAATAGTCATCGCTCTCTTCATAGATACTAAACCAGTATTTGAAAAGACGATTTCTCATTTTCTGCATACCATCACCTGTCTCGCAGATATACAAGAGACCTGCTTGATTCTTTTCGAAGAATTCCTTAACAATTGAGAGAATAGTCAAGCGAATCTTAGAATCGCGGGGCGACTTCATTCCCTTCGGATTAGATATTCCAAATTGGTAAGATTCACCTATTTGTAATATATCATCTCTCTCAAATGACACGAATATTTCTATGGAACTATCTGTAACAAAACTATACGTCCCATCTTCGTAATGTAACACCTTATAAGGTGACGAGGAATTGATGTCTTCTATAGATAGAGTGTTCATTACCAAACTTCTACAGCAACAGGGTATTCTCCTGTACGTTCTTTATATCTTTCACGCGCCAATTTTTCAAGTCTCTCCATCATTTTTCTTTTGGTAGCCTTGGCGTTATTCCAGCGGCGCAACGCTTCTTCTCTTGTCATTCTAATATCTCCCATAAAACAGCAATATTATTTTTAACTGCAAAAATTATGCAAATCGAGTGCAGAATCACCAAGCTTGCTTGAGTGTTATGCCGAGATGCAGCTAATTTTATGCAAAAATTATGCAAATCGAGTGCAGAATCACCAAGCTTGCTTGAGTGTTATGCCGAGATGCAGCTAATTTTATGCAAAGATAATAATAATATTCGGACGATGCAAAGGTTTTTGGGAAAAAGTGAATTTTGGGGGCGTAAAAAATGGCGGCATCGTGTGATGCCGCCTTTCTTGTATAAGTGAAACGAAATGATTACTTAACGAATCTCTTAGCCTTGCCCTTCTGGATGAGCAGACCCTTTGTTGCTGGACGACCGCCGAGGTCGTATGTCTGACCCTCAACTTCAGCCTTCTCAGCCTGAATGCCGTTTACGCCAGTAGCGCCCTCAGAACTGAAGGTAACATTGTTAAGACCCATAGCCTTGTTGTTACCGATGCCGTAGAATACAATACGGAGAGTTACTTCGTATGCGTCAGCAGGTATAAGGTCGGTAGTTGGGATTACGACGTTGCTGAAACCATCCTCGTTCTTGTCGTTTGTATTAGCCTTTGAAGCATCCTCGCGTGCAGGACCATAACCAGGGATTTCACCCTCTGCACCAGTTGCCTCTGTCCAAAAACCTTCACCACCAGTGTATGCTTCCCAAGTATCACCTGTAAACAGCCATTCTGTCTCGGTTTCACCTGCCTCATCGCTGCCAATGAAAAGCTTGGCGTTGACACGAACGGCATCAGTACCGTAACGAGCGACATTAAATGCGATTTGCTTGATGTCAAGATACTTGGTATTGTCGTTCTCTTTAATTTTGAAATCAACATACTGTCCAGCAGCGTATGCGTCATCCAGATTCTTAATAGCTGCATCAGAAGCTACAACAGGAACCCATTTTGTAACGCAAACAGAAGGATCCTCAAAATAGTTCAATGACTCACCGGAAGCGTTCTTGTGAGTTTTCTGGCATGTTGTAGGCTCCTTTACGCCAGTACCCCATTCTATTGTCGAGGCCTCGATAGTTGTGCTACCTGTAACGGTCGCAT
>CALZDK010000044.1 GCA_945637645.1 uncultured Prevotella sp. | reverse complement strand
TCTGCTCGAACAGTTCGCCTATAGACCATAGGCATGAAGCTCCGAACACGCCGAGTAGTGAGGAAGTCATAACGTCTTCGATAAACAATGCCGCAACAATGGCAGCCACTCCCACTGCGAGGAACACCCACCACTGGCTTGTGCCGAAATAGTATTCGCACTTAATGACTATTGGATGGAACACTCCGATTATAAGGAATGTGCCTATTGCTATGAATATGCCTGTGAAATGCATCTTGTATTGTTTTCTTTGTTGTTATCTTGTTGCGTGGAATCCCTCAATGTTGGTGTAGCGGCGCTCCATGAATCTGTTGTAGATGTTGCGCAGCCAAAGGGGGTGTGTGACCGTGAAACCCAAGCCAATGGCAATGACTATGAGGTAGCCGACGGTGTCGCCGAAAATTGTGGTCAGTGTGACAGCAAGCAATACGGGTATAAAGAAGACTATCAACTCGATTATTATTTGCAGCTTGTTTTCGAAATTGCCTTTAGAGGTTATTTTTTCGTTGAGAGGAAGTGATCCTTTGTTATACACTGCAAGTTGGAAGAGCAGGCAATGCTCTGCGCCCATGGTGATGAAGAGGTAGGCGAGAACCATCAGAACGGAGAAGCGTCCTGAGAATACCGGCGGCAACAGTAGCAAGGTGGGCAATATGAGCACAGCACAGAAGAAATAGTATTTTGCCTTCAGTATCTCATAGATGTTCTCCTTGTGTGTCATCAGCAGGTCGATGTAGTTGCCTTCTGGTCCCATAATTTTCACGAGGTTCACCGCTCCGAAGAAAACGAAACAGTAGAGGCACCACATGTTGACTGCAAACTTGCTGCTGTAGATGTCGGTATAGGCAAGCATGAGCGAGAGCAGGGTAATGAGGAAGAGTCCCTGGATGTAGCGTTGTCGCAAAGCCTTGTTGCGTATTGCACTCTTTATTTCCAACTTAAGGTATTCGCCAGTGAGCCCATAGCGGTTGAGGAATGACATCTGCGACGTGTTTGTTAACACTTCCTTTTCCTCAGCAGCCACTTCCTTGGTGGCAAGTCGTGCCTGTAGGCGGCTGTTAATGACGAACAGCGCAACGGTGACAACGGCATAAATCAGTATGGCGGGGAGAGTGAATCCATTGTCGTAGCAGAATTCGATAATTGCCTCGAAACCCTTTTCTGCTCCAAGGAAGAGCATTGGCGAGAACGGTATGGCATAGACCGCAATGGGCAGAAGAACCCACCAGATAGACTGGTTGTAGAGTGTGCGGACAAGCATGCTCCAAAGGGCATTGATGATGACGAGCCACTCGCAGACCAGCAGCATGGCTATGGTGGTGCCGAAGGTGAGACCGCCACAGAAGACGATGAAGAAATAGGGCACGAGCACCAGCAGCCAAAGGAGGTTGAACGAACTGCACATGGCAAGTATGATGAAGCAGTCTGTGATGTCGTGCTTTCTCACCGGCATCAGTAGATAAGGCTTTATCATGAGCGAGGGAAGCTGCTGTCCGCCGAATCGCATGAAGAAGTCCATGATGAGGAACATGGGCCAGACGGCGAATATTAATCCCTCGTCGCCTCCTCTTGCTCCCCAGCCGAGCATGGTGCCTAAGGCAATGAAGTAGATTGACATGAACCCGATGCCGATGGCAGCGAAAAGTATTGCCACCTTGTTTTGCTCAAACATCGGGTGGCGGCGGTTGCTGAGTTTCATGTTGCGTCTCAACATGAGCAGGAGTTGCAATTTGTTCATCTTAGGTCAATTATTTCTGCTTGTGGATAATCTTTTGACGGGAATGTGAAATAGGAGTCGGCGAGTTTTGCCTTCTTGAAGCTGCCCACCGTTATGGTGGTCCAGTTCTTTCCCTCGCGCATTGACAATATCGTTGGGGCGAAGGTGTTTTTATCAACTCGTATAAACATCTCTCCAATGCTTTGTTTCGCACTTGTTGCCACGAGGTGGATTTGGTAGAGTTTGCCCACGTCTTTCAGTTCTGCCTTATAGCCTTTTTTGTACAGGTTGATGAAGTTGTAGGGGTTTATTGCCTGCAGCTCTGCAGCCGTAGGATTGCTGATGTTCACCTCTCCGTTCTGCTTCACGTATGTCCACTGTGTCTTTCCGTCGAACCATACGATGCCCTGAGGCGTTGTGGCTTGAAACTTTCGTCCCTTAACGCTTATTGTCCCTGAAGGTCCACCCTTTATGGTGAAGGAAGCTGTGATGCCGCCTTCGTTGCTCAGTGCTGCCGCAGTCTTGTCGAGCACCTGGCGTGCTGTCTGCGCGTTGGTGTGGAGGCAAAGCAGGAGCAGCAGTGCCAGCAAATTAAGTAATCTTTTCATAACTGTTCTATTGTCTGAAATTGCTAAGAAGGTTGTTGAGGCTCACCTCGTCCTGAATGAGCACCTCGCGAGGCTTGCTTCCGCTTGCCGATCCTACGATGCCTGCCTTTTCCATTTGGTCCATGATGCGTCCTGCACGGTTGTAGCCAATGGAGAACTTGCGCTGTATGAGGCTCGTGGAGCCTGACTGGCTGGCGACGATGAGTCGTGCGGTATCCTCGAAAAGAGGGTCGAGATGCTGCATGTCCACATCGTTCGACGAACCTATTTCCCCGTCGCCAAGGTCTGGCTCAGGCAGCTCGAACGGTGTGACATAGCCTTGCTGCTGTGCAATGAACTGGTTGATGCGCTCCACCTCAGGCGTATCGACGAAAGCGCACTGCACGCGCACTGGCTCGTTGCCGTTGAGGAAGAGCATGTCGCCTCGTCCTATGAGTTGGTTAGCGCCTGGGCGGTCGAGAATGGTCTTTGAGTCTATCATCGCGCTCACCTTGAAGGCAATACGTCCGGGGAAGTTAGCCTTGATATTACCGGTGATGATGGTAGTAGTAGGACGCTGAGTGGCGATAATCATGTGTATTCCCACGGCGCGCGCAAGCTGTGCTATGCGTGCTATCGGCAGTTCTATTTCCTTTCCGGCAGTCATTATAAGGTCGCCGAACTCGTCGATAACAACCACGATGTAAGGCATGAAGCGGTGTCCGTTTTCGGGATTTAGCTGTCGTGAGATAAATTTCTTGTTATATTCCTTCACGTTGCGCGCTCCTGCCAGTTTCAGCAGGTCGTAGCGTGTGTCCATCTCCTTGCAGAGGCTGTTGAGTGTACGCACCACTTTTGTCACGTCGGTGATTATTGGCTCTGCGTCGTCGTCGGGCACCTTGGCGAGGAAGTGGTTGGATATTGGTCCATAGATGCTGAACTCCACCTTCTTCGGGTCGATGAGCACTATCTTCAGCTCTGCAGGATGTTTCTTGTAGAGCAGCGATGTTATGATGGCGTTGAGTCCTACAGACTTTCCCTGACCTGTAGCACCTGCCACGAGAAGGTGTGGAATCTTGGCAAGGTCGAACATGAACACCTCGTTGGTGATGGTCTTTCCCACGGCGCAAGGCAGTTCCATCTGCGACTCCTGGAATTTCTTGGAGTTAAGAATGGACTCCATGGAAACTATGTTTGGCTTGGCGTTAGGCACCTCAATACCTATTGTTCCCTTTCCAGGAATAGGAGCGATGATACGTATTCCGAGAGCGGAGAGCGAGAGGGCGATGTCGTCCTCAAGGTTGCGTATTTTTGCAATGCGCACTCCCTGTGCGGGAGTGATCTCGTAGAGGGTGATGGTTGGTCCCACGGTAGCCTTAATGCTGCTTATCTCCACTCCGAAGTTGCGCAGCACCTCGATGATACGGTTTTTGTTGGCGTTCTGCTCCGTCATGTCGATGTATGGCTTGCCGTCGTTGTCGTACTTCTTCAGCAGGTCGAGGGTGGGGTAGTGGTAGTTTTCGAGGTCGAGCTTTGGGTCGTAGGGGTCGAGCTGTTTTCCGCCCACATTCACAAGGTCCTTGCCTCCGGCTTTTTCTTCGTCCTTTGCGGCGCTTATCTCCATGTCAATGGGTTTCTCCACGTCGTTGTCTTCCTCGGGAGTCGCCTCGTTGTCGGTTTCCACCTTATTTATAATATGTACGTCGCTGTTCACGGCAAACTCCACGGTCTGTGTCTCAGGATTGTCAAACACGGTAGGGTCTTCCACTGCTTTTACGTTTTTTGCCTGTTCGCCATGGTCGTGGTTGTTCATCACCTCAAACGTAACCCTGTCGGTAAAGAACTTCACGGGGTTGAGCAGTTTGCGTATTATGTATATTGTCTCTGCACTGATGTATGTTAGGAAACCAAGAGCCGCGAGTGCAAGTATGGCTGTGAGTCCCGGTGCCCCGACGAGGTTTTCTATCCATTGGCACACATAGAGTCCGTGGTCGCCTCCCGGATTGTAGAAACTGTCGATGAACAGAGGAGAGAGGAATTTTGCCAACGTGATGCTCGACCACACCATGATGAGCGACGAGCAGAGAAACCATTTCAGCAGGCTTATCTCGTAAGCCCTCATCATTTTCAGGGAAACCATGAGGCAGAAAGCGGGAATGACGAAAGCCGCCAGTCCGAAACACTCCTTCATGAAGAAATACGAGACGTAGGCTCCCAACGAGCCGCAGTAGTTTTTGAACTCACCTTTTTGGTTCATCACCTCCCCCTCGCGTGCCGACTCTATCATGCTCTGGTCGATGTTTCCCGTAGTCAGAAACGACACGAAAGAGATTACGAGATAGAGAGCCACGCCGAAAAGGGCAAGCCCCAGAAAGAAGTTCAACTTCTCGTTCTGGAATATGTCGAAACCTAAGATGTCTTTAAGCGAATTATTGTGATTTACCTTCTTCTTTTTTGCCATTTTTTGTCTTGTTGTCTAAAATCTTGTGCAAAAGTAACGGAAAAAAGTCAGAAATTACCATAAACTCCCATTTTTTTTGTATTTTTGCACTTTGAAATTAAAAAAGTAATGGAAAAACTATTATACGACAAGTTTGACAAGGCGAGAATTGCCAATTTGCCATGCGCTGTCTTTGGTGGTAAGATTGTTGTCGTCGTGTCGGAGACGGAGGCGGAAAAGGCCGTTGACTATCTCCTGGCGCAGCCCATAATCGGAATAGACACCGAGACGCGCCCTTCCTTCAGACGGGGCACCAACTACAAGGTGTCGCTGTTGCAGGTGTCGTCGCACGAGGTCTGCTTCCTGTTCCGTCTCAACCACATCGGCATGTGTGCCCCTATAATGCGTCTCTTGGAGAACGAGACGGTGCTGAAGGTGGGTCTGTCGCTCCACGACGATATCGCCGCCTTGCGAAAGTTGAAGCTTTTCAATCCGGGAAACTTCTACGATGTGCAGAAGCATGTCAGTGAGATAGGCATTGAGGACCTCAGTCTGCAGAAGATCTATGCCAACCTCTTTGGTGAGAAGATAAGCAAGAGCCAGAGGCTCACCAACTGGGAGGCTGACATCCTTTCGGAGAAACAGAAGGTGTATGCTGCAACAGACGCATGGAGCTGCATCATCATCTACGAGGAACTCGTCAGATTAGAGGAGACAGGTGATTATAAACTTATTAGAAAAGAGGACAATGTACAAGAAAATATATCTCAAGAAGGGTAAGGAGGAAAGTCTGAAGCGCTTCCATCCGTGGATTTTCTCAGGTGCCATTCAACGGACCGAGGGAGACATAGAGGAAGGCGAGGTGGTGAGGGTTATCACTGCCGGAGGCGATTTCATTGCTGTGGGACACTACCAGATAGGTTCCATAGCAGTGCGTGTGCTCTCGTTCAGCGACGTGGATATCGACAACGAGTTCTGGAAGAGCCGTCTGCTGTCGGCATACAACATGCGACGGTCCGTCGGCATAGTGGATAATCCTCAGAACAACACCTACCGACTGGTTCATGGAGAGGGCGACAACATTCCGGGACTTGTGATAGACATCTATGGCAACACTGCCGTGATGCAGGCGCATAGTGTGGGCATACATCAGCAACGCATGGCTATTGCCAGCTGTCTCGTGGAGATTGCAGGCGGCCTCATAAAGAACGTTTACTACAAGAGCGAGACAACACTGCCCTACAAGGCTGAACTCGGACAGGAAGACGGATTCATCATTGGCGGAAGCGACGACAATGTGGCAATGGAGAACGGACTGAAGTTCCATGTTGACTGGCTAAAGGGTCAGAAGACAGGATTCTTCGTCGATCAGCGCGAGAACCGTTCCTTGCTCGAGCGTTTCGCCCAAGGCAAGAAAGTGCTCAACATGTTCTGCTACACCGGAGGCTTCTCGTTCTACGCCATGCGCGGAGGGGCGGAGCTTGTTCACTCTGTGGATAGCAGTGCAAAAGCCATAGAGCTGACCACACGCAACGTGGAGATGAACTTCCCAGGCGACAAACGCCATGAGGCTTATTGCGAGGATGCGTTTAAGTATCTCGACCGAATGGGCGACCGCTACGACCTCATAATTCTCGACCCGCCAGCTTTCGCCAAGCACCGTGGCGCCCTTCACAACGCACTGAAGGGCTATACCCGCCTCAATCTCAAGGCTTTTGAGAAGATACAGAAAGGCGGAATATTGTTCACCTTCTCCTGCTCGCAGGTGGTTACGAAGGACAACTTCCGCAATGCTGTCTTCACGGCTGCTGCCTTGGCGGGGCGCAAGGTGAGGATTCTTCACCAGCTTCACCAGCCTGCCGACCATCCGATAAACATTTTCCACCCGGAGGGAGAATACCTGAAGGGATTGGTATTGTATGTTGAATAGATGTTGAACGAGGATATTTTAGACAGACACAAACTCTATCTCGTAGCGGTCAGCGGTGGAGCCGACAGTGTTGCCTTGTTGCTGATGATGCACTACGGGGGCTATCGCGTTGAGGCTGTCCACTGCAATTTCCATTTGCGTGGCGAGGAGGCTGACCGCGACGAGCAGTTTGTCGTTGGCCTTTGCTCTCGCCTCGGAGTTAGGCTCCACCGTGTGCATTTCGACACCCGTGAGTATGCCTCTCTCCACAAGCAGAGCATAGAGACGGCGGCACGCAATCTCCGCTATGCCTATTTCCATAATCTCCGCCGCGACATCGGTGCCGATGCCATTGTGGTGGCACACCATCGCGACGACAATGTGGAGACTGTGTTGATGAATCTCGTTCGTGGCACCGGACTCAACGGCATGGCAGGCATCAGGGCGGTTAACGGCACAGTGGTCCGTCCGCTTCTCGGTGTGTCGCGACAGGATATTGAGGACTATCTCCAAAGCCGCGGACAGGACTATGTAACAGACAGCACCAATCTTCTGACCGACGCCACACGAAACAAGTTCCGCCTTGAGGTGCTTCCGCTTCTCTCTACAATAAACCCAAGCGTGGCGCGAAGCATCGACTCCACATCTCATCGTTTGCAAGAGGCGAGTGACTTGGTGGATTGGGCTTTGGGACAGTTGACAGAAAAGGTCCTCGCCAAGAATGTTGGCGGTGTGGATATTGTTGATGTCCCGCTGCTGCGCCAATCGCCATCTCCGAAATATCTTCTCAACCATATCTGCAGCCTCTATGGCTTCACTCCGCAGCAGACCGACGTTGTTTTCCAGATGATGGAAAACGGAACGAAAGGCAAGGCAATAGCCTCTCCAACGCATGAGATCGCCGCAGAGAAGTCGAGGCTTCTCATTGCCCCATCTACTGCCGTTCCGCAGCCATTGAGAATTCCCTTTGATGGAAACTATGTTTTTGGCAATAGTCATATTCGTGTTGAGACTGTCTCAACGTCGAGTCCAGGTTTCTCAATCGAGAAGTCGGCGGATGTAGCCTGTCTCGATGCCTCCAGAGTCTCCTTTCCCCTCACCGTAAGACCATGGCAAGAGGGCGACCGTTTCACACCCTTTGGCATGAAAGGTTCAAAGTTGGTAAGCGACTATCTCACCGACCGTAAGAAAAACTATTTTGAGCGTCGTCGCCAGCTCGTTGTAGAAGATGCCAAAGGAACAATAGTTTGGCTTGTGGGAGAGCGGACGAGCGAGAAATGCCGAGTTTCGGCGGAAACGGAAAAGGTTGTAAGAGTTATTAACTCAGGTTTCGCTTGTCTGTGACATGCTGTCAGGAGTTTCCTTGAGCGTAGCGAAAAAACAAGTTGACAAGTTGATAGTTCAACCGCAAAACAGCAGCAAAAGTAATAACTTGTCAACTTGTCAACTCGTTAACTATTCGCAAGTTATCAACTTGCGAAACTTGACTTATTTATATATTTCCCCCAACTTGTTCAGCAGGGCTTCGCCACGAAGGTCGCATGCAACAATCACGCCGTCGGGCCCAACGAGGATGTTAGAAGGAATGGCGTTTATGCCGTAGGCTGGTGCGGCAGCGCACTGCCAACCTTTCAGGTCGGAGATGTTGTGCCATTCAAGTCCAAGTTCGGCAATAGCTTTCTTCCAGGCGTCCTCCTTCTGGTCGAAGCTAACTCCGACAACGTCGAATCCCTTTGCCTTGTAGGTCTGGTAAGCCTTCACAACGTGTGGCATCTCGCCGCGGCAAGGTCCGCACCAGCTTGCCCAGAAGTCAACCAGCACATAGTTGCCTTTGCCAACCCACTGGCTCAGTTTTGCCAACTTTCCTTCGGTGTCGTTCATCTCAAGGTCGGTGTATTTCACGCCAGGCTGACGTTTGCCCATTGCCTCCACCTGCTTCTTCATTCTGTCCACCATAGGGCTATTGAGCCATACTGCACCAGAGTTTACGAAGTCCACAAGTTCCTTGTAGTCAAAGTTGTAATACATTTGGCTCATCAGCATGGCGGGAGTCATGTCGTTTTTGTGTGCCTTTATATAGGCAATCCTTATGCTGTCTGTCTCCTCCTCTATGGCGTTAATCTTCTCCATCAGTTCGGCAGCCTTTGCCTTGCCAGCCTCGCTGTCGTCGTTGCGCACCTTTTGCCATTCTTTAATCAGGTGTCCGGCTTTTGCCATGAGGTCGCTGTTTACCTGCATCTCGCCAAACTCGTTGTTTAGCTTCGAGCCTTTCACCGTCATGTCGTCAACCAGTCGTATTTCTATTGGCTCACCGTCGTTGAGTGCAGAGACGTAGCGCATTCTTTGTCGGTCTCTGTAGCCGATGCCGAGTATTGCGTTTTTCTGTGCGCTTCCCTCTATGGTGAACTTTCCGTTTTTCACCTCGCCCTGTGCCACAGGAGCTTTCTGGTTGCCGTTTTCTATCACTACTACGGTTTTCACCGTGTCGGGCAGTGTGCCCGAGATTTTGAATTTCACACCGTCTTCAGCGCTTGCCGTTAGTAACGCCAAGGCCGATACTGTTGTCAAAATAAGTTTTTTCATGTTTCTATTATAATTTTAATAATGTGATCTTTGATGAAAGAGATGTGTGTTTGTTATGGATTACCACGGAGTGAGTGTTTCCCTGCGAATAAACCACGTCGATGTTTCCCGTTGTCGAGATTTTGTCGAACTCGCCCACGGACACCACTTGTTCTTCCACTTGTGTCTTGGCCTCTGCCTGTGTTGATCCCATCGCCAGTGCGAGAGCCAACATAACGATACTTTTCTTCATACTCATCCCTTTTTTTTAATTGTTGTTCTGATAATATTTACGATTGAAGTCCGAAAAGATAATGCCTTTCCCGAACTCACATACAAATTCTTTGTCTCATAAATGCCTATTTATGAATCTTACGTAACGTTAAAAATAATAATGCTGCAAAGTTACAACATATTCGCCATTAATCCAAACTTTTTGCTACTTTTTCACATCATTTTTATTTCAATGATTGTCGGCAGGCTGGTAGCGAACGCCCAATATCACGGTTGTCAACTGAACTTCCCAACACGGTAAGGAGATATAAAAAAGTATAAAAGATTTTGCGGTGTTATATAAAAGGTGTAACTTTGCAGGCTAAACGGAAAAAAGAAATGATTTCAGTAGAACAATTGAAAGTGGAGTTTGGCGTTAAGCCACTGTTCAGCGGAGCCTGTTTCGTGGTGAACGACCGCGACCGAATAGCCCTTGTGGGAAAGAACGGTGCGGGAAAATCGACGCTGCTGAAGATTCTCTGTGGGCTGCAGAAACCCACGGAGGGAGTGGTGGCTGTGCCCAACGACACCACTATAGGCTATCTGCCGCAGGTGATGATACTTCAAGACGACACAACGGTGAGGGACGAGGCACGCAAGGCTTTCGACAACGTGACGGAGCTGAGCCGAAAGGTTGACCAACTTAACCAACAGCTTGCGGAGCGCACCGACTACGAGAGTGAGGAATATGCCGCACTGGTGGAGAAATTCACATCGGAACACGAGCGCCTGCTGATGATGGGCGCGGAGAACTGCGAGGCTGAACTGGAGCGCACACTTGCCGGATTGGGTTTCAGACGCGAAGACCTGGAACGACCCACGAGCGAGTTCTCTGGCGGATGGCGAATGAGAATAGAGTTGGCAAAGATATTGCTGAAGAAGCCCGACGTGCTGCTTCTCGACGAGCCTACCAACCACCTCGACATAGAGTCGATACAGTGGTTGGAGCAGTTTCTCAGCACACAGGCAAAGGCTGTGGTGATGGTGAGCCACGACCGCGCTTTTATCAACAACGTGACAAACCGCACGTTGGAGATATCGTGTGGAAAGATTATCGACTACAAGGTGAAGTACGACGAGTATGTGAAGCTGAGGGCTGAGCGCCGTGAGCAACAGATAAGGGCGTATGAGAACCAGCAGAAGGAGATAGCCGACATAAAGGACTTTGTGGAGCGTTTCCGCTACAAGCCCACCAAGGCAGTGCAGGTGCAGAGCCGACTGAAGCAGTTGGAGAAGATTGTGCCGATAGAGATAGACGAGGTTGACAACTCGGCTCTCCACCTGAAGTTCCCGCCCTGTCTGCGCAGTGGCGACTTCCCGATAATCTGCGACGAGGTGCGCAAGGACTATGGCAGCCACACGGTGTTTGACCATGTGAACATGACGATAAAGCGCGGTGAGAAGGTGGCATTTGTGGGACGCAACGGAGAGGGAAAGTCAACTCTTGTGAAGTGCATAATGAACGAGATACCTTTCACCGGCAACCTGAAGATAGGCCACAACGTGCAGATAGGCTATTTCGCACAGAATCAGGCACAGCTGCTCGACGAGAGTCTCTCGGTGTTTGAGACCATAGACAATGTGGCGCGCGGAGAGATAAGGCTTAGGATAAACGACATTCTCGGCGCGTTTATGTTCGGCGGCGAGGCATCGGAGAAAAAAGTGAAGGTGCTGAGCGGTGGCGAGCGCAGCCGACTGGCAATGATTCGCCTGCTGCTTGAGCCAGTGAACCTGCTAATACTCGACGAGCCGACAAACCACCTCGACATGCCGTCGAAAGACGTGCTGAAGGAGGCGATAAAGGCATTCGACGGAACGGCGATAATAGTAAGCCACGACCGCGAGTTCCTCGACGGGCTCGTGACTAAGGTGTATGAGTTTGGCGGAGGCAAGGTGCGTGAGCATATAGGCGGCATCTACGACTATCTGCGCACCTGTGCGGCATCGGGAGTGGAAGCGTTTTCGGTGAAGACAGAAAGTGCAAAAGAGACTGAAAAGGAGGAGACGAAGGAAAACGCCAACAAGATAAGCTATGCGGAGCGCAAGGAACGGCAAAAGCAGATAAACAAGGCTGAGAAGGCTGTGAAGGAGTCGGAGCGAAAAATAGAACAGATGGAGAAACGGCTGAAGGAGCTCGACGCTATTCTCTGCAAGCCAGAGAACGCCAGCAACATGGAGATAATAACGGAATACACCTCAACAAAACGCGCTCTCGACGAAGAAGTGGAACGATGGGAGGAAGCGAGCATGGCGCTGGAGGAAATGAAGTGAGCGATAACTTCCTTAACTTCTGAGGGTTGAGCACATGCGAAACATAAATTAATTACTCAAGTTTCTGAAGTTACTAAACCGCCGCCTGTAGGGGCAGACCCATGTGTCT
>CALZDK010000043.1 GCA_945637645.1 uncultured Prevotella sp. | reverse complement strand
AAAATAACGAAAAACCAATTAACTTTGCACACCGAACGCTGAGTTCTAATAATAAGTTTTGAATAAAACCAAATGTATTATATGAAGAAATTTTTTTTCTCTTTGATGTGCTTGGCACTGACATTATGCGCCAGCGCAAAGGATCACGAGGGAATTGTGACGGAGAACATCAACGGCGGTGGATTTACCCTCATCGTCAAGTCTAAACCGGTAGCCCTTCTCGTTGCCGACAGTGACAGAAAGGGAGTGCTTATTGCCGCACGCAACCTGCAGAAGGACTTTGAGAGAGTGTGCGGCACAGAGGCACAACTGCTCAATGCCCCTGTCGCCGACACCAAACGCTATGTGATAGTGGGAACAATGGAAAGCCCATATATAAAGCAGATGGTGAAGGCAAAGAAAATTGACGCCAAGGAGCTGAAGGGCAAGGTGGAGAAATACATAATGACTGTTGTCAGCAATCCTGTGCAAGGAGTAGATGAGGCTCTCGTTGTTGCCGGCAGCGACATGCGCGGAGCCATCTATGGCATTTACGAGCTTTCGGAGCAGATTGGCGTGTCGCCATGGTACGACTGGATGGACGTTCCAGCAGTGCATCACGACAATCTCGCCATTAAGAAAGGCACCTACACCGCCGGAGAGCCTGCAGTGCGCTACCGTGGACTTTTCCTCAACGATGAGGCACCCTGCCTCACCTCATGGGTGAAGAACACCTTTGGCACCAACTATGGCGGACACGAGTTCTATGCCCGTCTGTTTGAGCTTGTTCTACGTCTGCGTGGCAACTATTTGTGGCCTGCCATGTGGATGTGGTCATTCTATGGCGACGATCCTCTAAACTCTCCTACTGCAAACGAAATGGGCGTGATTATGGGCACCTCACACCATGAGCCTATGGCACGCAACCACCAGGAGTGGGCACGCCACCGCAAGGAATACGGCGAATGGAACTATGTCACCAACCAGAAGGTTATCGACAACTTCTTCCGCGAGGGAATCCGTCGCTCTAAGGATAACGAGGACATCATCACCATAGGTATGCGTGGCGACGGCGACACGGCTATGGGCGCTAAGGAAGGTCACGACGATGAGTTCGTTCCCGACGACGAGGCAACCATTAAGCTCTTGGAGAAGATAATGAAAAACCAGCGCGACATCATAGCAAAGGAGACAGGACGCCCTGCCAAGGAGCGCACTCAGCTGTGGGCACTATATAAAGAGGTGCAACGCTATTACGACAAGGGACTGAAGGTGCCCGACGATGTGATAATCCTCTTTAGCGACGACAACTGGGGCGACATACGCCGCCTGCCAACCGCTGAGGAACGCAATCACAAGGGAGGCTTTGGCATGTACTACCACGTTGACTATGTGGGTGCGCCACGCAACAGCAAATGGCTTAACGTTTCCCCAATACAGCATATCTGGGACCAGCTCACGCTTACCTATCAGTATGGCGTGGATAAACTGTGGGTGCTCAACGTTGGCGACCTGAAGCCAATGGAATATCCCATCACCTTCTTCATGGACTTTGCATGGAATCCCAAGCGATACGACGCTTCCAACCTCATGGAACATCCGCGGAAGTTCTGCGCCCAGCAGTTTGGCGAGTCACAGGGCTGCGAGGCGGCACGCATACTCAACCTCTATTGTCAGTATGCGGGACGTGTGACCGCCGAGATGCTCGACGCCTCCACCTATAATCTTGAGACTGGCGAGTGGAAGCAGGTGTGCGACGAGTTCGCTCGCCTTGAGGCCGACGCACTGCGCCAGTTTGTCTCTCTGCCAGAAAACATGCGCGACGCCTACCGCCAGCTGATTCTCTTCCCTGTGCAGGCTCTTGGCAACGTGTATGAGATGTACTACGCCCAGGCAATGAACCACAAACTCTATGCCGATGGTAATCCCGAGGCTAACGCATGGGCAGACCGTGTGGAGCAGTGCTTCAAGCGCGATTCGCTGCTCTGCCTTGGCTACAATAAGGAGATTGCCGGTGGAAAGTGGAACGGAATGATGACACAGAAGCACATCGGCTATGTCTCCTGGAACGACGATTTCCCCAAGGATATCTGCCCGAAAGTGATGCGCTTCGACAACGCCTGCAGCATGGCGGGCGGCTACATCTTCCAGCCATCAGAAGGCTATGTGGCAATGGATGCTGAGCACTACTACAGCCTGCAGAACCCCGCAGAGGCAAAGTGGACTGTTATCCCACACATGGGACGCACCCGTAGCGGCATTTCGTTGCAGCCATACTCAGCCAATGTGGATGGCAGCAGCATAAGCTATCGTCTGCAAGTGCCGGAAGGAATAGACGAGGTGGAAGTTCATGTAGTGACAGCCTCCACATTGGCATTCCAGCGCAAGGATGGACACCGCTACACCGTGGGCTTTGAGGGACAGTCGCCAGTGGAAGTGAATTTCAACGGCGAACTGAACGAGGATCCAGAGAATGTCTATCGCATAATGTACCCGACAGTAGCCCGCCGTGTGATTGAGAAAACTGTGAAGCTGAAAGTGGGCGAGTCAGGCGTGAAGACTCTCGTCATCAGTCCGCTCGACCCTGGAGTGGTGCTGCAGAAGATAGTCGTGGATATGGGAGGCTATAAACCATCATATCTCTTTGGTAAGGAATCGGAATGTAAGAGGAAATAGGAGCTTTTATAGTGAAGAGTTGAGAGTGATGTGTGAAGATCTCATCACTCTTCACTATAAAGATGATACAATTTTTAAGGAAGATGAGATAAATTTCGGGGTTTAGTATTAGTTTTCTTGGTAACTTTGCACGCAGAAAGAATAAATCTATAACTAATGAACCGTTTTTTAATGTGCAACAAATTTAAATCTTGGGCGCGCATATGTGTTTTTGCCATGGTTTTGGCAATGCCGGGAGTGGCTGCGGCAATCAACGGAACAATGTATGACTGCAGCCGGTTGGCAAGCAGCCTTATAACAAGGGTGTGCCAGGACAAGTATGGATTTGTATGGGTGGCTACGGATTTCGGACTAAGCAAGTTCGACGGCTACAATTTCGTGAACTACTACCACGACAGCAACGACACGACCACCATTGTAGGCAACCTTATAACAACCTTCATCAATACTCGCGAAGGCGAGTTTTTCATAGGTTGCGGTAAGGGACTCATGCACTACGACTATGAGAGCGACCACTTCGTGAACTACCGTTTCCCCGACGGTATCATGCCCCGCGTCAATTCCATAGTGGAGAGCCAAAGTGGCACTCTTTTTGTGTCAACGGCGGGACATGGCGTCTTTTCACTCGACAAACAACGGCGTGAGGTCAGACCCCGTAAGGAATTTGAGGCTCTCACGGACAACCGCTATCTGAGCATTAGGCATGTGGAACCTTCAGGTCATCTGTGGATTCTCACCAGTGACAACAGACTGATGCGATTGCGTCTTGACGGCGACAAACCTGCCGACGTGCAGCGGATTGCCGTAGGCGGACAGTTGGTAGATATCGAAGGTGAACCTGGCGGTAGCGTGCTCATTGCCACTAAGCACGAAATACTCCGTTTCGACCCACGGACGGGGAAGATGACTTCAGCGAACTATGTCTTGCCCAACAACCTCACCTTATCTTCGCTGTTTATCGACCGTGGAGGAAATATCTACATTGGATTTATCTCACGGAGCCTATATATAATAAGGAGTGGTGAGCGTGTGGCACAGGAAAAACAGATATACAACAGACAGTTTCTCTTGCCACACCTCACAATAAACAGCATCATGGAGGACAAGGACGGTAATATCTGGCTCACCAGTCCGCGCCACGGACTATTCCTTTGCTCCAGTAAGAAACAGAAGTTCCACTCATGGGGGATAACGCACGGAGGCGAGCGTCTGACCGACGGCGTGAGCTCCATAGCAAATTCGCCCGGCGGAGGACTCTATTGCACGGTGAACGACAAGGGACTGTTCCATATCGACGGTAACGGACGCTGCGTGAGGGTTGCCGCCGCGCCTTCTGACTGTAGCTACATCTTCCGCGACAGCGGTGGAGGATACTGGCTCGGCACATGGGCCGGACTCTACAAGTTTAATCCAGCGACAGAGACCTGCACGCTTTTCGACGATCTGAACGGCAAGGGAACACTTTCCATTGCCGAGGACCGCGAGGGCAGACTCTACTACACCGTATTTGGAGAAGGCTTCGCCATCTACGACCGGCGCACTCGCGAGACACGACACTACAACACCCGACGGCAGCCCAAGAATCGTGGAGCACGTTTTGGCAACAACTGGGTGGGACAGATGTTGTGTGACTCGCGCGGACTGATGTGGATTTCGACGGCGAGCGGCATGTGGTGCTACGACCCCGTGGCAGACCGTTTCCTCGGCAGCGACAACGGCGACGGCATACTTCGTGAAGTGGGCATAAACGCCATAAGCGAAACTTCCGACGGCGACATTGTCGTGGGCAGCTACAGCGGGCTATATCTCTACCGCTGCAAAGAACGCAAGGCGATGCCGCTGCCAGGATCTGAGGCACTGAAGGATATGAAGATTATGGCGCTTGTGAAGGATGGCGAGGGCGACATCTGGATAAGCACCGTGAAAGGCATCTGGCAATATCGCAGCTGCGAGGAACGTTTGGTGAGCCATTATGGTGCCGGTGGCATTGTGGAGGACGAATTCTGCCCAGGCTGGTTTTTCAACAGCAGCACCGACATGGTGTATTTCGGCACAAACAGCAACGTTACGTTCTTTAACCCCAAGGACATCAGTGCCGCGCCTTCCGTGGGCAAGGTATTCCTAACACGTTTCGCAACCCCGTCGAAAGTCTATAGCCCCTTGGCTCACGACTACTACTTGGCATGGGACGACAACAGTTTTACCCTACAGTTTTCACTGCTCGACTATGAGAACGCCTCCAACGTGCGCTACGAGTACCGTATCAACGGCGGCTCATGGACCGCCTTTCCTGGCGACGGCAACTCGCTGCCTTTCACAAAACTGAAGTCGGGCAACTACCAGATTCAGGTGCGCGCCGCATCGGGCGGTGAATATTCTTCGGAGATAAAAGAGATTAAGGTAGTTGTGGGCAATCCATGGTATGCCACCACCACGGCAAAGGTAGTATATTTCTTCCTCTTCCTGCTCATGGCATTTCTCGTGGCTCTCTATCTCCACCGCCGCCAAAAGGCTCGTTCGGACGAGGAAAAGATGCAGTTGCTCATCAATGCCACCCACGATATACGTTCGCCGCTGACCATGATACTTGGTCCGGTGGAGAAACTGAAACAGCTGGCACGTAAGACCTGCGACGAACAGTCGGCAGGAAGCATCAGCCAGTATGCCGACATCATCGACCGCAACGCAGAGCGTTTGCTGCTGCTCGTAAACCAGATTCTCGACGTGCGCAAGATTGATAAACGCCAGATGAGGCTGAAATGCCGTGAGACCGACATGGTGCAGTTCGTTGAGCGCATCTGCAGGTCCTACGAGTTCTCCGCAGAGGAGCGCGGCATCGCACTCAGGGTTAGAAGAGTTGACAATGGAGTGGGGAACGTGGAACCGCTCACGGCGTGGATAGACCGTGTAAACTTCGACAAGGTGGTGACCAACCTCCTTTCCAACGCCTTCAAATACACACTTGACGCAGGCGAGATAACCATTGACCTCGGTACTGATGGCAAGCATCTCGTCATGAAAGTGACAGACTCCGGCATAGGCTTTGGCGACGAGAAGAGCGAGAATCTCTTCCGCCGTTTCTACCAGGGGCGCAACTCCGCCGAGAACGCCGTCGTGGGCACGGGCATAGGGCTTAACCTCACGAAGAAGATTGTGGAACTCCACGGAGGCACCATCGTAGCTGCCAACCGTACCGACGGGCACCGTGGGGCGTGCATCACCGTCAGCTTGCCTTTGGGCAACAGCCATCTGAAGCCTGAAGACATGTTCCACGACGACAAATCCGCCGAAATTGATAAGAAGAAAATCATTTTCCACAAAGGAACAATACTTGTGGTGGACGACGACAGCGAGCTTTCGGCGTACGTGGCGGCGGAGCTTAACCAGTGGTATCGAGTTGACGTGTATTCCAACGGAGTGGATGCGCTGCAGGCATTGCTCACGGGCAGCTACGACCTCGTGGTGAGCGACGTGGTGATGCCCGGAATGGACGGCATAGCGCTGCTGAGGAAAATTAAGCATAATCCGAACATCAGCCACATACCTGTGATTATGCTCTCTTCAAAGTCGGAGATTGCCGACCGCCTTGCGGGTTTCAAGAGCGGTGCCGACGCCTATCTTGCCAAGCCTTTCAGCATCGACGAGCTGCACGCACGCATCGACGCCATGATAGACAACGTGCGTCGGATGCGCGGAAAGTTCACCGGTGCGCAACAGCAACGCGACAGGATAGAGGATATAGAGGTCAGGGGCTATGACGATAATATTATGGAGCGGGTGATGAAGTCGGTTAACGCCCATATCGGCGACTGCGATTTCAATGTCGATACATTGGCGCTGGAGGTGGGCTTGAGCCGTGCTCAGCTCCACCGTAAGATAAAGGAGTTCACTGGAGTATCGACTGCCAAGTTTGTACGCAATCTCCGCATGGAGCAGGCTGAGCGTCTGTTGCGCGAGGGAAAGGTGAACATCACGCAGGTTGCCTACAGTGTGGGCTTCAGCGACCAGACTTATTTCTCTACCGTGTTCAAGCAGTATTACGGCGTAAAACCGAGCGAATACGCGAAGAAATGACCCAACCTGAAATCGAGACATTAACATTTATTGATTAGAAACGTGCGACGATGGATGCCTCGTCGCACGTTTCTTGTTCCTATTGGCCTTAAAAAATGTGTCAATGTTGCACATGAAAGCCTTCGTGATAGGAATTTAAATGTCTTTGAAATGATTTTCATACAAGAATTGGTTTAGAAACGCTAATTTTGCAGCGTCGAAACAACCACGAAATCAATAATAACGAACTAAATAATTAGCGTATGAAAAGTAAACTGTTATTCCTGTTGATGCTCTTTCTCAGCCTTACGGCTTGGGGACAGAACAGACAAGTGAGAGGTACGGTGGTTTCTGCCACCGACGGTGAGCCTGTCATCGGCGCATCGATTGTGGAAAAAGGTACACAGAACGGTACCGTCTCCGACCTCAGCGGACAATTCACCATTACGGTGAAGCCTAACGCCACCATCTCCGTGTCCTATCTCGGATTTAAGACCAAGGACATTGCCGTGAAGGGGCAGAACGACCTGAAGATTGAGCTTGCCGAAGACGCGCAGATGCTCGACCAAGTGGTGGTAATCGGCTACGGTACGGCAAAGAAAAGCGACCTCACGGGAGCCGTGATGAGCGCAAACCTCAAGGATTTTGAGAAAGCACCCAACACCAACCTCATGCAGACACTGCAGGGAACCGTGCCAGGACTCAACATTGGACAAGTGTCTTCAGCCGGTGGCTCGCCCTCAATACAGATTCGCGGTCGCAACACCATCTCTGGTAGCCGCGACGTGCTCATCGTTCTCGACGGAATCATCTTCACCGGCGACATGTCGTCCATCAACCCCGCCGACATAGAGCGAGTGGATGTCCTGAAAGACGCTTCTGCCACCGCCGTCTATGGTGCACAGGCCGCCAATGGTGTGCTCCTCATCACCTCAAAGAAAGGCGCACTGGGCAAGGCGAAGATAACTTTCTCGTCTTCCTACAGTTTCCAGAACCCAACTAAGGACCTCAAGCCAATGGACCGTGAGGGCATGATTCAGTGGATGAAAGACGTGCAGTGGAACAAGGCATACACAGAGGAGTCGGGCTACACAAAAGAGAACCCAGACTTCAACGTTGCCACAACGGTGCCTGACTCCTACATGCTCGACGAGACGGGTAACCTCATCACCACCGACTACAACTGGTGGGACGAGTTCACACGCACAGGCCACATCTTTGAGAACAAGCTCAACATCTCTGGAGGCAACGAGACGGCAGCCTACATGATTTCCGTGGGTAATACCGACCAGAAGAACATCCTTCTCAACGACGATTTCAAGCGCAACAGCATACGCGTCAATCTCGACGTGCAGCCACGCAAGTGGTGGAAGGCGGGCGTGCAGGCGTTCGGCTCGTTCGTCAACAAAGACGGTGCCGAGACCTATCTGCCGTTCCTCGTAACCTACAGCCCCTTCGCCTATCCGTTTGACGACAAGGGCGAGATAGTGCCTTACCCAATGGGAGGCGCCATGCGCGACAACCCATACATGGGTTCTGTCGCTGACGATGTGGAGCGCTCAAACACTTTCTTCGGCAATCTCTACTCAGAGTTCCAACTCCCGCTGAAAGGCTTGACCTACCGCTTCAACTTTGGTAACAACTACCGCGTTTATGAACACAACTATGCCAACAAATTCAGCTACTATCCAAGCGGACAGGCATACAAGAACAGCTCCATCTACTACGACTGGACTTTCGACAATATCGTTAACTATCAGAACACTTTCGGCAAGCACGACGTAGGAGCTACATTCGTCTATGGTGCCAGCCGCCGCAAATACACCTATACGGGTGCTGAGGCACGCGACTTCGCACGCCTGAACCTCGGCTTCAACAGTCTGGAGCAGGGCAAGGAGCAATACACCAACTCCGACGCATGGAAGTCGTCGCTGCTCTACCAGATGTTCCGCGTCAACTACAAGTTCGACGACAAGTATCTCGTCACAGCAACTGTTCGCCGTGACGGTTTCTCAGGCTTTGCCGCAAACAACAAGTTCGCAGTTTTCCCATCGGTGGCTCTCGGTTGGGTCGCATCGGAAGAGAAGTGGTTCAACGTCTCTTGGGTTGACCACCTGAAACTCCGCGGAGGCTATGGTGTGAGCGGTAACCAGACAAGCATGTACTCATCGCTTTCACGCGTGAACTCAAGCATCAGCTACGTTTTCGGTAATGGTGCTACTTCGGGTGTGCTCGGACAGGAGCTTGCGTCTCTTGGCAATGCCGACCTGAAATGGGAGAAGACATCCGGCTTCAACCTCGGTCTTGACTTCTCGCTCTTCGGCAACCGCCTCAGCGGTACCCTTGAGGCTTATCGCACAACCACCAATGATCTCCTCTTCGACGTGGCAATACCTTCAACAACAGGTTTCACCACCATACGTTCCAATGTAGGTAAAATCCAGAACACGGGTATTGAGCTTAACCTCACATCGCGCAACATCGTGACCAAAGACTTCGAGTGGAGCTCAACTTTCAACATCTCACACAACTCCAACAAGATAAAGTCGCTCGTGGGCAAGGACAACGACGGCGACGGCGTGGAGGACGACATGACTGCCAGCAGCCTCTTCATCGGCGAGTCGCTCTCAGCCATCTACGACTACAAGGTCGATGGCATCTATCAGCTTGGCGACGACATTCCAGAAGGGTTCTATCCTGGCAACTACCGAGTGGTTGACGTTAACGAGGACGGAAAAATCAACGCCGACGACCGCACAATAATCGGAAAGACCGACCCAGCGGCACGCATGGGATTGCTCAACAAATTCACTTATAAGGACCTTACCCTTAGCTTCTTCCTCTATGCCGTGGTGGGCGGAAAGGACGGCTATTTAGGTCAGAACACCAACCAAGTGCGTCCCGACGACAACGGCAAGCGCTACAACCACTTCACCGAGCAAGCCGAACTCTTCTGGTCGCCAATAAATACCGGCGGCATCTACGACCGCGCGGCACAGAATGGTGCTCTTGGCGACAAACCACACCGCTATGAGAAGCGCGACTTCCTCCGTCTGCAGGATGTCACACTCTCCTACGACCTGCCAAAGACCTGGATGAACAAGATTGGCATCGACGGCATCAACGTATATATGAACTGCAAGAACCTGCTCACACTAACGGGATGGCATGGATGGGACCCAGAACCTGACATGACCGCACAGGACGGCAACGGACGCGACATCGTCACTGGTAGCGGATATGGCGACCGCCCCGTAATGCGCAGCATCACCTTCGGTCTTAACGTAAACTTCTAAACATTACACAAAAAACTTACAGTTATGAAAAAATACATATTATATACATTGCTCTCTGCGGCAACCTTCACCACAACAGCATCGCTGGTGAGCTGCGACGAGGACAAGTTTCTCGAGGAGAAGCCACTCGACTTCATGGGCGGCGACAACTCTTACGCCACGGCAGCCGACTTCGATGCAGCCGTCAACGGACTCTACAACCTCGTGCGACAAGAGTTCTACTGCGGATCATACGGCATCATGAACTCATATCTACTGCGCACCGATTTAGCCATACAGGCAGACCCTCCAATGTCGAACCTCGCAGAAATACTCAACCCAACGGCAGACTTGCCAAAGTGGCACTGGGAAAACCTCTACAAACTCGTGGCACAGGCAAACACAGTGCTCACACGAGTGCAGAACTCATCGATGACCGACGACCTGAAACGCCTCTATGAGGCAAAGGGAAAACTCTTCCGCGCCATGGCTTACCGCACCCTTTGCTACTACTACGGCGGAGTGCCACTCGTGCTCGAGGAAGTGTCGGCGCCGAAAACCGACTACACCCGTGCCTCGAAGGAGGAAACTCTCGCACAGGCTATAGAGGACGCAAAGTACGCCGCAGAGAACCTGCCCGACATATCGGCAGTGAAGGACGGTGAGATAAGCGCACCGGCAGCGCAGGTGCTCCTCGCCGAGCTTTATCTCGCAGCCGGTAACAACCAGGCTGCCGCCGACGCTGCATCGAAAGTGATTGCCAACCCCGCCCTCGCTCTCATGAAGGAACGCTTCGGATCACGTGCCGCAGAGGAAGGCGACGTCTATTGGGACCTCTTCCGCCGAGAAAATCAGAACCGTGCCAGCGGCAACACCGAGGGAATATGGGTGGTACAGATAGAGCCTAACGTAACAGGTGGTGCCGGCAACACTGGTAACGCCTTCTGGGTGAACGGCGACTTCTGGCAGGAACGCTGGTTTGGCATACAGACAGGCCTCTTCCGCTTCGTTAGCAAGGACGGAACACAACTCAGCCCCTTCCTTTGGCCTATCGGCGACTACACAGGCGGACGTGGAATCGGCAACTACTACAACACCCAGCACTACTTCCTCACCATCTGGGGAGGCAAGGACAGCTACGACTACAAGAACGATATCCGCAACTCTAAGTACAACTATCCCCGCAGCTACAAGTTCAACAACCCTGATTTCGTGGCAAAATACGGCGACCTCTTCGGCGACGAGATAGACATCATGAACCTCAACCTGCCTGAAGGTTGGGACATGCTCACAGGTGAGGATAAACCGGGCATCACCTCCGCTCCCAATGCGTTGCCAAACCGATATATGGGAGCATACCAGACAAAGTGTACATCGCCCTACAACCATCCTGAAGCACAGTACGCTAACAAATCTACATGGACGCTCACAGGTTCTGCAGGCAAGACCTATCAGGACCAGTATCTCTTCCGTCTGCCCGAGGCTTACCTGCTGCGTGCCGAGGCTTACGTGAAACTCGGACAGAAAGACAAGGCAGCGCAGGACATCAACGTCATTCGTCGCCGTGCCCACGCCTCCGACGCCACTGCCAACCAGATGGACATGGACTACATCCTCGACGAGCGTCTGCGCGAATACGGCATTGAGGAGCAGCGACAGTTGACTCTCTCTCGCACAGGCAAGATGACCGAGCGCGTGAAGAAGTACAACCCATACTACTCTGCTGCCCACTCCGCCGACGGAAAGGACTACGACGACCACTACTCGTTGTTCCCAATCCCTCAGTCGTTCATTGAGGCGAACACCGATGCTAAGATTGAGCAGAATCCTGGATATTAATGTAACAAGGTTTATAAATTAGGTTAGTTATAGATTATATCATCTTCGGTTCGTGAGAATGTAGGGATGTTTTTCAACAAAATAAGCAAAAGAGTTCGCCCCGACACTGACGTGTTGAGCGAACTCTTTTTACAAATGTCTTAAATCCTAAACTCCTAAAAAAATTACCTATGAAAAATTTGAGATGTTTCTTGTTGGTGACTGCAGCTGTCTTGGCTCTGTGG
>CALZDK010000042.1 GCA_945637645.1 uncultured Prevotella sp. | reverse complement strand
TGCGCAAACCGAACGCAGAGCCGAGCTCGCTCGAGCTATGCTGAGGTGAAGCCAGTCATCGACGAAGTCAATGAAAAGTGAAGAATTATGAAAAGATTAGTATTATCAATTGCTATTGTGGCATCCGCCATAACAGTTTCGGCAGAGACGAGGCAATGGACACTGCGCCAGTGCATCGACCACGCCATAGAGCATAACATAACAGTGAAGCAACAGCAGAACACCACGGAGTCGAATCGTGTACAGCTCGACGACAGCCGCGGCAACCATCTGCCAACGTTGGAAGCCTCAATGGGACAGAATTTCTCGTTCGGACGAGGACTGACTGCCCAGAACACCTACGAGAACACCAACACGAGCAACACATCACTGCAGCTTAACGCCTCAGTGCCCATCTTCGCAGGCAACAAGATTGTCAATGCGGTGAAGTTAGCCCAGCTCAATCTCGACGCGTCGCTTGCCGACCTGGAAAAAGCAAAGGACGACATCCGCACCCAAGTGGCCAAGGCTTACGTGCAGATTCTCTACGACTATGAGGTCTCTGAGGTGGCAAAACGCCAGATTGCCATAGACTCTATGCAGGTCTATCGGCTTGAGCGCATGCTTGAGGCAGGCAAGGCAAGCCAGGCACAGGTGTCGCAGCAAAAGGCGACACTGGCACAGAGCCGCCTTACAGCAACCAACGCCGACAACAACTATCGCCTGTCGCTTCTTGCACTGAGCCAGTTGCTTGAACTGCCCACTCCTGAGGGGTTCGACATTGTTCATCCAGACGCTAACAGTATTGTTGTCGATGGAACCACCACACTGCCCTCCCCCGACCTCGTATATCAGGAAGCACTCGGTTTCAAGCCACAGATCAGGGCAGAGGAACTGCGTCTGGCAGGTTCAGAGTACAACATCAAGATAGCCCGTGGCGACTACTACCCCACCCTTGCGTTCTCAGCAGGTTTGGGCACCAACTACTACACCACCTCTGGTTTCGATTCCGACTCGTTCAGCAAGCAGCTGAAGAACAATTTCAGCCAGTATCTTGGACTAAACCTCTCCATCCCTATCTTCAACCACTTCTCAACACGCAACAAGATACGCACGGCAAAGATTGACCGCGAGAATCAGGCACTGCGCCTTGAGAACACAAGGAAGGATCTCTACAAGGAAATTCAACAGGTATATTACAACGCCGTGGCTTCAAGCAGCCGTTACACAAGCAGCGAGGAGGCTGTTAAGAGCAACGAGGATGCCTTCGAACTTACACGGGCAAAATATGAGAATGGAAAGGCAACCATCACGGAGTTCAACGAGCAAAAGAACAACCTGCTGAAGGCTCAAAGCGACATGGTGCAGGCAAAATACGAGTTTCTGTACCAAACCACACTGCTTGACTTCTATCGTGGAGAGCAATTGGATTTATAACAGAACCAAACTTTGAAGAATTAAAGAATTAAAGGATTGAAGAAGTAAAGGATTAAAGACATAAGTATTTTTGTTATTGTGTGATAAAAAAGAAGGCGAGCAGCTGTAAAGCGCTCGCCATTTTTCTTTTTATCGAAGCATCAATTATGCTGGAAGGCTGATTGCCTCAGAAGGACAAACATCAGCACATGTGCCGCACTCTGTGCAGACATCAGGATTGATTGAATACTTCTCGCCCTCAGAGATTGCTCCTGCTGGGCACTCATCGATACATGTACCGCATGCGATACAGTCGTCACCAATTACGTAAGCCATAATAATTATTGTTTTAAAAAATTAATACCAAAAAATTATGATGCAAAAGTACGCATAAATTTTCAAATATACCACATTTTAGGTAGATAATTTTGCTATTTATACTCTTTCAAAATAAAAGAAAGCACAATAAACCCCATATCTTCGACGTTTTTAGAGATATGAGACGCACTTTAATTTGCATCATATTCGCCTGCACGATTTTTGTCAATGCCATTGCGCAAGACCGACAAGTTGAGAACAAGCCATACATTGACCTAAGGCCAATGCACTTTGGCATAAGAATCGGTATGCACGCACAGGATGTGGATTTTCAGAACGTGGGACCTCAGACCTTTACCCTTGCTGACGGGACGCAGGTCACACAGACCATCGTTTGCGATGCTGACAAGTGGAATCCTGGACTAAGCGTGGGAGTTGTGGCAGACCTACGCCTTAGCGACTATCTCTCGCTCCGCTTCACTCCAACCATGCATTTCGGTTCGAAACATCTCTTGTTCCGCAACCTTACTCAAACCGACGATGCGGGCAACCCAATAGAACATACACAAGACCTTAAACAGACTTGTCTCTCGTTGCCTATAGACCTTAAATTCAGTGCCAAACGATATGGAAACTATCGTCCGTATATGATTGCGGGCATAAGTCCATTGATGAACCTTACGAAACAAAACGACGACATCGTGCAACTGAAGCGCTACGACACATTCATCGAGGCAGGATTAGGCTGCGACCTCTATCTTCCTTTCTTCAAGTTCATCCCCGAACTGAAATTCTGCTATAGCCTCACCAATAGCCTCAAGAAGAATCACATCAACGACTTGAAGGACGAGACCTTGATTCCCTATGCCACCTCTGTTAGTGCAGGACACAGCAAAATGATTGTCTTGACGTTTTATTTCGAATAGTCATTCCCGACTTTTGCAATATTACTTCTGCAATTTCATTACTATGCGGCCGACGTACGCTCCCAATCTGCCATTCTGCTCTGTAGGCACTGGTTTGCCGTCAATGTTGTTCACCCATTCCAGATGCTCCATGTAGGTGTGAGAATGACCACCAAGCACAATATCGATGTTTCGTGTGGCTGCAATAAGCTGAGCGTCGTCAGGACGAGGTTTTAGGTCCCAACCGAGATGGGAGAGGCAAACCACGAGATCACATTTCTCATCCTCCTTCAGTTTTCGGGCAATCTCGTTGGCTGTGGTGTATGGGTCAAGATACTTCACTCCTTGTATGTTCTGCTGCATCACAAGGCCTTGGATTTTTGGTGCAAGTCCAAACACTCCTATTTTCAAACCCTTACGCTTTATGATGACATAAGGCTTTATCAGCCCCTCACACATTGTCCCTGTAAAGTCGCAGTTGGCGCACACCAACGGAAACTTCGCCATCTTTGCCACTCTCGCGAGATTCTCAATGCCGAAGTCAAACTCGTGGTTGCCCAACGTAGCCGCGTCATATCCCATCATGTTCATCAATCCCACTTCCACGTCGCCTCTGAACAGCGTGTAGTAGGTTGAACCTTGGGAGAAGTCTCCACTGTCGAAGAGCAGCAGGTCTGGCTCTTTCTTGCGCTCCTCGTTCACCACGGCAACGCGGCGAATAAATCCTCCGCGGCACGAAGTGTTTCCCTCATTCTCATATTTCGGCACAGGCACAATTTGGCTGTGAGTGTCGTTAGTATGTAGAATCACTATTTGCTTCTGTGCATAAGCCACAATGCTCAGCACCATCGCAAAAACAAAAAGTCCTATTCGTCTCATAATCTATCTCCTTATATATATAACGTGAAAAATCATCACCTATTTCGTCGATTCCTCACTCATAATTATTATTTTTCACTCTTCATTTTTCACTCTCCACAACAATCCTTCCTTCGATTTTCGCATCCACAAGTTCTCCCCTCTTCTCGTGTTCAATGAAATAGTCGCTAATGATGTAGCGCATGTCGTTGTGGTCCTCCTTTGGAGACACAAGGTCCAAATGATTGGCAAAGGCAGGCATGCGGTCGTTGCCCTCTGAAAGGTAATCTATGGTAGCTACACGGTAGATTCGGTTTACGTCCACGTCCTCACCGTTTATTTTTGCGCTCTGCAGCTTTCCCTTGTCTGTTATCACCAATCTCAAGTTGCCACTCACCCCTTCACCACCTATTACAGCTATCTGTCTGAATAGATCCAACACGTCGCTGCCCTTCAATGATAGAAAACAAATTTTGTTCTCAAAGGGAGCCAGCTCAAGCACCTTTCCAAAAGTCACGGCACCTTTGGGTAACGACGACCTCATACCGCCCATGTTATATATGCCAAACTCCGGACTCTCCCCATATTTTTGCCCTGCCCATACGAGAATGTCGGAAAGCAGATTTGACAACAGGCTCTCAGGACGGTCCACCGACATTACCCGGGCAGTATGTCCCACCACTGGCGACATTATGCTATCCACCTTTGCCCTATAGACATTAAGAAACGCCTGAGCCTCATCGTTTGGCAACACATCGTATGTTGAATCAACAATAATTCTTGTACGTTCCACGCTTGTCACCTTGTAGTTTCCTCCACAGGCTGAAAAGCATGCAACAAGCGCAAACAACAGCAAATAAGTCTTAGTTTTCTTCATATTTTTGTATATTTTGAGTGCAAAATTACCAAAAAAAACGCCAACACACAAAAAAAAGTCGAGAAAAGTGCTGTAATTCAAGAAAATGTAGTAACTTTGCACCCGCTTTCTGGCGTAATCGCTGGCAGGAAGTCTCGAGTTGCCTGTTATGTTGCGTTGGAATGACAAACAAAATTTAATTTCTTACAATACAATGGATTTAATAAAAGTTGCTGAAGAAGCATTTGCAACCGGCAAGAAGCACCCAGAGTTCAAGTCTGGTGACACTGTAACAGTCGCTTACAAAATTATCGAGGGCTCAAAGGAGCGTATCCAGCTCTATCGTGGCGTGGTAATCAAGATTTCAGGCCACGGCGAGAAGAAGCGTTTCACCGTTCGCAAGATGTCTGGTACCGTTGGCGTAGAGCGCATCTTCCCTATCGAGTCACCAAACATTGAGAGCATCGAGGTCAACAAGATTGGTAAGGTACGTCGTGCCAAGCTCTACTACCTCCGCAAACTCACTGGTAAGAAGGCTCGCATCAAGGAGAAGCGAGTTAATAGCGCAAAGGCTTAATCAGTTTTTTTATTTGAAAGTTATAAAAAGAGGCAACACCACATCAGCGTTGCCTCTTTTTTTGTCTCCTTGGAGCGTTTCACTATCCACTACACGCTCCCGACAATCTTTCCATCGTCCTCTCCATGCACAGCCTCCTTGAACGATTCCCAGTTTTGGAATCCCACAAAGAGCGAGATGCGGTCGAGGGTCTTCTGCTTGGGTTTCTCCTTTCCCTGAATGTATGCCAGCACCTTTTTCAGTGCTATTGGTTTCAGGAGTTTCTTTCTTCTCTCCTTCTCGATGGCATTCTTCAGTTTTCTAAGCTCAAAAAGTTTCTTTTCCATAACATACTATCCACTTATCGTTTCTCGCTGCAAAAGTAGTACATTATTCCGAAACCGCCAAACTTTATGGCATAAAAAACGCCTGCCAACATCAAATATCTTTGATGCTACAGGCGCTAATGTTAGTTTGCTCCGGCTTCCCAAATCACTTTGGCCTCCGAAACAATGGATGCTCAAAGGCTTCACAGTCTCTTCATCCAATGATTTGAACCAAATTATTATAAAAAATGATGCTTAAAAATGTAAATTACCAAAAAACATTATATGTTACTTCTATTGTATTGCATAATTATACTGCAAAATTACTGCTTTTATTCCTTACCACCAAGTATTTCCGAAAAAAAATACATAAATTTAACATCTTTGATGACAATTGGCTGATAATGAATAGCAAAAGCTAAGACGGGAGCTGGACTCACGTCCTGCTCCCATCACTTAAGTTAGGTCATTAGTTAGCAGCCCCGAAGGGAACGTTTATTCAATGTATGTATCTGAAGTGTAAATTTCCATCCACGACTTCTCGCAAGTGAGGAAGGCACGAAGGGTCTGAGTTGCCGAACCACAGTCAGGCATCGAGAATGTCTCGGTGTATTTTGCACCTGCAGCTGTTGTCGTAACTGCAGTGACTATTACTGTTGCCCCATCGCGTTTCACCGTCATTTCCACTGTTGCTCCATCCATGTCCTCACGGAACGTTTCCCAGTTGTAGTCGCTTGTCAGCGTGAATCCTGCCGATGGGTTGGCAATGGTGTTGCCGTCAGGCCACCATGCATAGTTATCGGCACGGAGCACGAAATACTCCTTGTAAGCCGATGCGCCACGGTTGGCGTTGTTTGTAACTGCAAGCACCCAGTTGTACCACTTCTCCTGTTTCGACGAGTGGTTCTTAAACTTTATGTGCAGTGTCTTTCCTGATGTCAGCTTATAGTAGTCGGAGAAATCAGTCCAGAAATTGGAAGAGCAGTCGGTAGAACCTACCACGCTCACGTTCTCATCTTCTGTTCCTCCCGACTCTCCAGTGTCCAGTCCTGCCTCTTTCTTTCCCCTATAGGTCTTGCACGTAGCTCCGGTCCTATAGGTATTCATGCCAGCATATACTATTGTTGTCTTTCGTGGCGACACCTCCCAGTTTACCTCACGCTGCAGGTAGAGTTTTATTCCTCCCACTTCGAGCACGTTGTTAGTCGGGTCGAAGGTCCATTCGGATCCCGCGTTCCAGCCTTCAGTCACTTTGTGGTCGCTGCCGAGGGTCATTGATTGCGCTGTCCGCATAACTCCATACTGATAGCCGAGGTCGATATGCTCCCACTTGCCGTAGAGGTCTTCCTCTTCTATATCAGCCTGCGGCACAGCAGCATAGCGTTCGGGCATCACCACCGGCCAACCATCCTCTGTCCAACGGATGGAGCGTACCCCTCCAAGCATTACTGCATTACTTGCCCCAATGCCGGGATAGTCCTTTGGATAACGCTGCTGCGAGCAGTAGTACCAATTACCCTCACCATCCTCGAACACGGCGCAGTGGCTTATTCCCACCCAACCATGGTCGTTGTTAAACTTGTATGGATGAGTCATTATCGGGTAAGCCTCGCCACCATTATCACTCACGTTAACGCCGTTTATGCTGTAATAAGGACCATCGATGTTCTTCGATCGCACTACACGTGTGTTGTAAGGCACGTCAAGGCCATCGTAGGCGAGGAAGAGATAGTAGTAGCCATCGCGATATATTACCTCTGGAGCCTCTGCACCTTGCCAGCGGTCACCCATTTTTCTCGTAAAGACGCGCTTGCCGTATGCTGCCTCGTTCTGGGCTCCCCACGGGTTACCCTGTTCTGCCTTTGTCTTACCTGTTGCCGGGTCAAGTTCCACAGCTGCGAAACCGCTGTGCCATGAGCCATAGATGAGCCAATGCTCACCCTCGGGAGTTATTATGTACGAGGGGTCGATGGCATTATATTTGTAATAGCAGTTTTGCCAATCGTCGGGTGCGACATATATCTTCGAAAGGTCACGGTCCGAGTAGTTGGTGACAACATATCCCTTATCCTCCCATTTCGAGAGGTCTGAAGGGTCAGAGGTTTCCATCAGTCCGATGAAAGCTCGCTCGCCCCATGACGTTTTTGTGGGATCAAGATATCCTGGGCAGACAATGCAGTAATACATACGATAGAGACCATTGCGCACTTTTCTGGCACATGGTGCCCAATAGCCAAACTTCAGGTCGTCGCTGAAGTTGGCAGTGGAGTTGGCAAGTCCCATAGCCTTGCGAATCTCGTTGAGTTTTGGCTGCACCCATGAAGGAAGACCATACATTGTTCCTCCCATGTACTCCCAGTTGACGAGGTCCTTCGATCGTCGGCACTGGAAGTGTCCGTGCTTGTTGCCTTTCACGTCTTGCTCATGAGGATTGCCATAGCCAGCGTCGGTACAATACATATAGTAGTACCCGTCTTCAGCAAGCATCACAGACGGGTCGTGAATGTTGGCAAGGTTCCACTGCGAGCGTTTGTCCCAACCGGCGATGGATGTGTAGTTGTCGGGATAGGAAGGCGAGACGAAAGTCGCCCAATTATAGTTTACTGAACCTTCAGGCGCCGGCACCAGTCCTTGATAGTTGCTGATGTTGAGTGCATCTTTGTAAGTGCCATCCTTGTCCGACGACAACGACCAGCTGTCTTCCTGACCATTCTGCTTGAAATAGACATTGCCCGTCATAATGGTCGCCGAGGCGTCCTTATTCTTCACCGCCACCTGTGCGTTAGCCGAAGCAAAGGCAACGACAACGGAGGCGCATATTGAGAATATACGTTTAGTCATGATTTTTATGTATTAAGTTAGTATGGACTATTTCTTCTGGAATTTGACTGTTGTCTTTCCAATACGCAACAGATAACCACCTGGAGCGAAAGAACTTACGTCGATAACGGTGTTTCCGTCGTCAAGCATAGACTGCTTCATCAGTCGCCCGTCAGAAGCAAAGATGAGAGCCTTGTCTCCTATGTTGCAGCCACTGACCGAGATAGAGCCGTCAACCACCTTGGCATACACACCGCTTTCTGTTGCCGTTGGCGCAGCTCCAATGCCTGTGGCACTGACTTTTGCGAACGAAACCTTGGTTACATCATCAACAGTGCTATTGTCGTTCAGCACTATGGTGAACGTCTGACTTCCGTCACTGTTGAGGATATAGCCGACATTGCTCATAAGTATGGTTTCTCCCCTTTGGGTCACCATTGCCCATTTATTGTCTGCGGCGGCAACAAATGTCGAACAAAGCAGAGTGATGGCTAAAAAGTACTTTCTCATAAATGTATGAATTAAGATGCTTAACTATAGAGTTTTGGTAAAGGCATGCCTATGGGAGCCAAGTCCCATAGGCAATGCCTTATTAGAGTGTTGTTACTATTCAAATACCATGTGGCAACCGTCAACGGTGAATGCGAAGCCGAGGTCGTCAGGATCTACGGTAGAGATACCGAGATAGTACTGGATGTAGTCAACGCCATCGGTACCGTGCATAATAGCCTGAATGTCGGCAGTACCGTTGTTACAGTTGGTAACATAAACCTCAACCTTTGCGCCATTCATTGCGGCGAGCCATGTGCCCCAGTCAGCCTGTCCACCAGAGGTCGCCAGGTTGGCGTTGCCTTCATAGCCAGCTCCCCAGCCGTAGTTGTCGGCACGTACCACTGCGTACTCAGTCACCAAGTCAGCCTTGCGAAGCACAACCACGAAGTTGTTCCAGTTTGCACCAAGGCTGCTGTAGTTAGTGAACTTGGCAATGTATGTCTCGCCTGCAGGCACCTTCACGTCGTCGGTGTGCATCGACCACCAGCCAGAGGTGTTGTCCTCAGCACCGAGAACAGAAGGAGTGATGCTTACCTGGGTAGCCTTCGACTTGCCCACGGTGACATCCACTTCAGCACTCTTGCCGTTTGCCGTAGATATTGTAACCTTGTGGTCGCCAACGCGTGCAGGAATAGGCGAGAAGGCCAACTTGGAGTTGTTTATCACCTCTTTCGTTCCGTCGCTGTATGTTGCTTCAACCACCATACCTGTCGGGTCGAATGCAAGAATACGGTTATCCATTCCCTTGGTAGCCTCTGACTCATAGAATGTGTAGTAGTCGCGGATTGGCAACTCCTTAATCTCGATAGAAGCTATCTCGTTAACCACCCTGAACGTGCCGTAAGCCACAATAGGAGTAGCGGCGTTCTCGCCCTTGAAGGTCTTGTTGTAGATAACTATGAGGTTTTTCTCACCCACCTTGTCCATGTCAGGGATGGCGGAGAAGAGAAGCTCTGCAGCTGGAACAACCTTTGAAACGCCTTCCTCAAACTGTACTGTTGCTGAAACGTTTGCCATTGCGTCCTCAAGACTTGTACCCTTAACCACTTCGTCAGGCACATTCTCCAATGTCATCGATATCGGGTTCTTGTCGAGAGCAGATGTAAATCCACCGATAGGCTCGATGTTGGCAGCCAGGAAGTTCAAATATGAGCCTTCTGGAACGAGGAATATACGCATGTTGGTGTTCGACTCGTCAGGATTGAGGTTTGCGAGCGGGGTCTTCTGCTTGTACGTCTTTACAACCGTTCCGTTTGACATTGTCACCGAGAAGGTGGCTGGGTCAGTACGGTCGATAGTGATTGTCACCTTGCCGCCGAGCTTGTCAACGCCAGCATCGGTATCGGTGGCGAAAGTGAGAGTACTTTCCACGCAACTGCGGTCGATATAGTCACCCCACTCGGAGTTTCCGCTTGGCTGATTGTCGTAGCGGATAGCACCATATTCTTTGTAGTCTGCTGCGCCACGGTCAAAGTCGTTAGACAAAATCATTGCGAAGTTCTTGTATGTGTTCTTCGCTTCTGGGTTTATGTTCAGATTGAACTGGAGGTGGAACTTCTTTCCGTCAGGAATTACATAGTATTTTGAGAACGCTGCCCACCAGCCAGTGCTGAAGTCGGTGGCACCGACGGTATAAACATCTTCCTCCATGCCTTCGAGCACTTCCTCTTGCTGATTCTGGTTCTTGGCATTCTCTATGGAGTCTATCTTTTCTGAAATCCAGTCGGGCGAGGTAACACCATAGAGGTCGCCGCCCTCACATCCCGTGAGCACGAGCAAGCCAAGGGCTGCCGAGCACATCACAGATGATATTTTATTTAGATATTTCATAATTGCTTGTTTTTTATGTTAACAATTTGACATGTTATTTGCTCAGGTCAACCACTGGGTGAACAGTCCAGCCTCTTGAGAAGAAGTCGGATGAGTTGTCTGTGCCGTCGTTGGCTGAGTTACCCTTGAGGTTGGGGTTGTCGTTGAGAGTGCCCTGATAGATAGGCAGGAACTCATGACCTGGGAGCCAGCTGTCGTAAGAACTCTTCACTGTTGGGTCGGTAAGTGTCTCAGAGTAGCTTACAGGATTCTTGATACCAGTGAGGGCCTTGCGGAATGTTCCGTGCTCCTTCAGCTGCTGCAAACGGTCTGCCTGATAGAAGAATCCCCAACGGAGGAGGTCGTTGCCACGGCCATACTCACAACCGAACTCCTTTGGACGCTCAACGTTTGCAATCTGCTCAAACAACTTGTCCTTAGAGTTGAAGTCGGAGAGTTTCAGCTCTGGAAGCTCGGCACGGGTGCGCACCTGATTGATCCAGTCAATAGCCTGCTGTGTAGGACCGCTTACCTCGTTCTCACACTCTGCAGCGCGAAGCAGCACGTCAGAGTAACGCATCAGTCTGAGGTTGATACCGCAGTGGAGACCAGTCACCACCTTGTCAACAACGTTTGTACGTAAGTTGGTCCACTTTGCTATTGGAAGACCACCGTTGATGTTGTTTGTCACCACTTCCTCGTCAGGAGACATTGGCTGAGTGTAAGCCACATTGCCGTTCTCAAAACCTTCCCAGTCAGCTTCGTATGTACCGATGGTCCAGTAGAGACGTGGATCGAGTTTACCCGACTTTGTGCGCTCTGCCTTGAACAGGTTGTAGAGCCAAGGTGATGCTGAGAGGTCAGCCCAACCACCATAGTTGCCAGGACAGAAGTTCGACTCAATGGCGTGACCCTGAGTAGCGTTAGGTGAGGTGTTCACCGGAGTCCACTCGTCGTCAACACCCTGTGAACCTGTGTCGAGGTACTGAATCTCGAAAAGGCTCTCGTCGTTGTTCTCGTATGCAGCGCCCTCACGGAAGTTGTCGCCGTAGTTTGCCATCAGCTTGTATGTACCATACTGCTTGTTGATGATTGCCTTGAGCACAGTAAGAGCCTCGCTGAACTTGTGGCGCTGCATCAGTGTGCGTGCGTAATATCCGGCAGCTGCACCGCAGGTTGCGCGTCCCTTAGCCCATTCGCCGCCCTCGTCGCGAGATGGCAGCAGTGTCATTGCCTCTGAGAAGTCTTTTTCTATCTGGTCGAGCACTTCGTCGTAGGTGGCATTGGTTCCGTAGAGTTTGTCGAGTGAACTATAGTCCTCGTAGCTTGTAATAAGCATCGGAGTCTGATAGTAGTTCACGAGGTTATAGTAAGCCAAGCCACGTATAAACTGTGCCTGACCCTTGATGCGCTTCATCTTGGTGCTCAAAGCATCGTTATCCTCACCACAGCGTGAAGTAATAAAGTTGCAAACGTTGATGGTATAGTACCAGTCGCGCCACGACCATTGTCCGATTTCGTCGGTGATAGGCTCGTTGAGGTCATCGAAAGGCAGATACCATACCTGTGAGGAGTTCCAAACCTCGTCACCACGGCACACATCGATGTTGTAGCCGACACGAGCGTATGTACCCTCCATACGGATGTGGTTGTAGGCAG
>CALZDK010000041.1 GCA_945637645.1 uncultured Prevotella sp. | reverse complement strand
GAATAGTTAAATAAATTCCTACACACGACCTCCTTTGACGTCGTGCCCGCAGCGATGCAAAAATAGTCTGCTAAGGCAATAAGCGCATTGCATTGTAATCAGAGTGGTTTTTTCAATCTTTCATGGCTTCTTTTGCCTTGTCCACAAGCCACTGGTGCTGTTCGGCTATGCTCATGTGGCTGTTGTCGAGGAGTAGGGCGTCGTTTGCCATGCGAAGAGGGGAAACTGCACGGTGAGAGTCGATGTAGTCTCGCTCTTTCACGTTGGCGAGAATCTCGCTATAGTTGGCTTCCACTCCTTTGTCTATAAGTTCCTTGAAGCGACGCTCTGCCCTTACCTCGGCTGAGGCGGTGACGAAAATTTTCAGTTCCGCAGCGGGGAATACAGTTGTGCCTATGTCGCGACCGTCCATCACGATGCCTTTGTTGCGACCCATGCCCTGCTGCTGCTCCACGAGCTTCTGTCGGACGTATGGCTGCTTTGCCACCATGCTGACCCTCTCTGAGACACTCATCGACCTTATGGCATCCTCAACATTGCGACCATTTAGCGTTGCATAGGCCTTGCCTGTCGCCTCGTCGCGCTGGAAGCCAATCTCTATCTCGTCCATTCGCTGCTCAAGGGCATCGGAGTCGAGCGACTTGCCTGAGAACAGACCGTTCTCTATGGCATAGAGGGTGACGCAGCGGTACATGGCACCTGTGTCAACATAGATGTAGCCAAGTTCGCGTGCAAGTTCCTTAGCCATTGTACTTTTTCCACACGACGAGTATCCGTCGATTGCAATGATTATTGTCTTCATATAATTGTTTTTTTATTGCTCTAAGAGGTGAGATACATGTCATAAACCGTAACTCAAATTGATGTTTATGGACGATGCTGACACATGGTATTTCCCGTATGCCAGTTGCAGCTTGAAGCGCTGAAGCTGGACACCTGCGCCAAAGGAGAGTCCCGCACCATGACTGCTGCTGCCTTCGCTGTCAGAAATTTTCATTTCATCTGCCCTTCGGAAACTGTAGCCTCCAGCAACGTAGATGTTGTCGGAGAGAAGTATGTCGGCTCCCAAAACGAAATGGTTGGCGAATCGCTCGCTCCAGTCGTTGAGCCGACTCATGGTGAGCGACAGCCTGAATGGAGAGTCGAGAATGCGTTTCGTCACTCCTAACTGAAGGTCAATCGGCATTCGCTCGAAGTCGTCCTCGTAAGCCTTTATCTGTCCACCCAAGTTTTTCGCCACGGCTGATATGGAAAGGTCTGAGGTTTCGTCGTAATAGTTTAGTCCGATATCCACTCCCACGGCAAGCGAGTTGAAGCCGGCGAGGTCTGACGAGATGAATTTTGCCGTCACTCCACCAGAGATGCGGTTTGTGAGGTTATATTCCAATGCACCGCAGAGCATGATGTCCTTTGCAGAGACATTGCCGAGGATTTCTCCCGACGATGTGGTGTGTTTCATCTCACCGTAGTCGATGTATTGTGCACCTACGAACCAAGTCGCACGGTCGCGAAGAGCCTTGGAAAAGCTCGCACTTGCCATCTTCGCGCCTTCCATATAGGTCATGAAGTTAAGGTTGATGGTCTTGTCTGCCACTCCAGAAAGCAAGGCTGGATTGTGGAAAGCCATCGACGCGTCGTCGTCGGTTATACTGATGTTCTCTCCACCCAATGCCGCTGCGTGCGCACTGACAGGCAGACGCAGGAAATTGTATGCCGTTTCGCTCTCTTGGGCGCATAAAAGTGCTGTTGAAAGGCAAAAAAAGGTGGCAAAAACGATTTTTTTCATCAATTTAATACATTTTGTCTGCAAAGATAATGCTTTTTTCAAATATATAGGCTACTTTTGTACCAACAAAATTGATTTTATTGCAAAATATGTGTGAAAAAAGAGGTTTTTCTGAAAGATTTACTCTCTTTTTTGCCACAAAATCAGCTTTTGGAGTAGATGGAAATAAAGAAAAACAAGAACGTTGACCTCGAACAAGGGCGCTTCAGGATGTATATGATCTCACTCATTGTCGTCCTGTCGGCTCTCTTCGTTGCCCTTGAATATAACTCTGGAGACAACGAGGACGACGTCGAGGACTACGACGAACTGACAGAGGAAATGGAACTTGCGCCACTGAAGCGCGAGGAAGATCGCATCGCCCTTGCCATAAAACAACAGCCAAAGCCTGCAGCCGACAAAATAAAGGTGGTGGAGAAAATAAAAGAACTGAACCGTATGGACATGCCAGAAGAGAAAAAGGACGAAGCAGAGGGCAAAGACAGCGAAAACGACGGCGAAAAGCAAGAGAAAGAAAAAGAAAACCCTCTCTTCGCAACAGCAGACAATGCTCTCGACAACAATCCGCTAAACTTCCGCATTGTGGAAGACCTTCCACAGTTTCCAGGGGGAGCGGTGGCTATGATGAAATGGTTGACTGCCAACCTGAAATACCCTCCATCGGCACAAAAACGGAAAATTCAGGGAAAGGTGATGGTGCAGTTTATTGTGGCTGCAGACGGCACCATGACAGACTTGAAAATTGTGAAACCCTTGGAGAAAAGCCTCGACAACGAGGCGCTGAGGGTGATGAGAATAATGCCAAAATGGAAACCTGGAGTGCAGAACGGAAAGCCCTGCAGAACCATGGTTTGCATACCAATAGTGTTTAAATTGTAAAATAAAATAGATAAAAATGTACACTTCAGACGAATTACTTAAGAAGGTGAATGACTACATCGAGTTGTCAACTATCAAGCGTAAGCCGACAACGCTCTACGACCCAATAGAGTATGTGTTGTCGATAGGCGGAAAGAGAATAAGGCCTGTGCTTATGCTGTTGGCTTACAACATGTTCCACGACGACGTGGACAAGATTCTCCCGCCTGCCTTGGGCTTGGAGACTTACCATAACTATACATTGCTCCACGACGACCTCATGGACAATGCCGACGTGAGGCGAGGAAAGCCGACGGTGCATCGCCGCTGGAATGCCAACACGGCAATTCTCTCTGGCGACTCTATGCTTGTGGTTGCCTATCAGCGCATGGCACAGTGTCCGGTGGAGAAGTTGAAGACAGTGCTCGATATATTCACTGAAACGGCACTTGAAATTGGTGAAGGACAGCAGTATGACATGGACTTTGAGACAAGGACAGACGTGACCGAAGAGGAATATATAGAGATGATTCGCCTGAAAACCAGTGTATTACTCGCCTGTGCAGTGAAAATTGGAGCTGTGTTGGCAGGAGCCTCCGACGAGGATGCGCAAAACCTATACGACTTCGGAGAAAAACTTGGCTTGGCGTTCCAACTGCAGGACGACCTGCTTGATGTATATGGTGATCCGAAGGTGTTTGGAAAGGCAATAGGTGGCGACATAACATCAAACAAGAAGACTTATATGCTCATCAACGCTTTCCTGCTTGCCAACGAGGAGCAGCGCAAGGAACTGACAAAATGGATTACTGCCAAGGATTTCGACAAGGCGGAAAAGATTGAGGCGGTGACAGACATATATAATAAGATAGGTATAAGGGAACTCTGCGAGAAGAGAATTAACGCATATTTCGACGAGGCAAGGGCTTGTCTCGACAAGATTAGCGTGGCAGAGGAGAAGAAAATACAGTTGAGACGCTTCACCGACCAGATGCTGCATAGGGAAAACTAAGACACAGATAACTATGCCATACAGACGATTGCCAAAAACTGACGCAGCAAGACTGAAGGTGCTTAAGACTGTGCTGGAGAACAACGACATCTACACCGTGAGAAACCGCGTGGTGGATTGGTCGGTGCTCAACAAGTGCCGCCCGGCTTACGACCGTCTGCTGACTGCCATGGAACAATATAAGGTGAGAATAGTGGCGCAGAAGAGGGCTGGAGCAAAGATAGAAACCCTGCATCGCAACGCGCTGATGTATGTGAGCCATTTCCTCCAGGTCTTGCTATTGGCAGTGGAGAGGGGCGAAATAAAACGCAGCTGTCTCGGGCTTTACGGCCTTGAGGAAGACAACATTTCGTTGCCACAGCTGAAATCGTCGGAGACTTTGATAACAGTTGGAGAAAAAGTGGTGGAGGGTGAGAAGCAAAGGCTGAAACGTGGAGGATTGCCAATCTTCAACCCTGCGATAGGAAAGGTGGCGACGCATCTCGACATATTCCGCGAGGCTTATCGTGACCACAGGAAGAAAATGGAAATCACGGAAAAGGCATTGGCTAACATACAGGCACTGCGACCTGAGATTGACGACACAATTCTTGAACTGTGGAACCAGATAGAAGCACACTATGCCGACCTTCCACCGGAAACACGCTTCAACGCCTGCAGGAAATTAGGAGTGATATACTACTATCGCAGGCATGAGCCACATATTTATTGATTATGATAATTGACACACACATACATCTTGACGGCGAGGAATTTGCCGAAGACATTGACGAGGTGGTGGCGAGAGCCAAAGAAGCGGGAGTGGTGAGAATGTTGCTCCCAGCCATAGACGAGAAAACCACTGACGCTGTGGTAGCCGTGGCTAAGAGATTCAATGGCTATGCCTTCCCCATGATAGGACTTCATCCAGAGGAAGTGCGCGACGACTGGAGAGAGGTGCTCGACAGGTTGCGACCGAGAGTGGATGATACTTTTGTTGCCATAGGCGAAGTGGGTCTCGACTTCTACTGGAGTCGTGAGTTTGAAGAGCAGCAGATGCTTGCCTTTGAGGAACAGGTTAAGTGGTCGGTGGAGACACGGCTACCACTGATGATTCACTGCCGCAAGGCACAAAACGAGATGGTGGGAATAATGAGGAAATACCGCAAAGAATTGCCGGGAGGAGTGTTCCATTGCTTCACAGGAAACGAACGCGAGGCGGAGCAACTTCTTGAGTTTGAGAATTTTATGCTTGGTATTGGAGGAGTGCTGACATTCAAGAAGTCAAATCTTCCAACTGTATTGCCACATATTCCGCTTGGTCGCATAGTGCTTGAGACAGATGCTCCCTACATGGCTCCAGTGCCTATGAGGGGGAAACGCAACGAGAGCAGCTTTCTGACTTACGTTGTGGAGAAAATGGCTGAGAGCTATTGCGTTGCGGCAGAGGAGGTGGAGCGGACAACCACTGCGAATGTTGAGAGGTTGTTCAGTCGTTGTCCTTCTCTTGTGCAGAATACCTGATTTTCAAGGCATTATGCTTCCTTAAAATCTGCTTGATATCGGTGATGGTTCCCATCTTCACATTGCGGTCCGCCTTTATGTCGAAGACCATTCTGTTGAGGTCTTCAGCCGAGGCGTTTTCCCGTTCGTGGCGGACGAAGGAGGCAATATCATCCACAGTGGAGATTTTGTCGTTCAATTGAATGACCATCTCTCCACTTTTCACTTTTCCGAGGTTGTCAACAGGTTTTCCCACATAGATGTAGGACGCAGACGATCGTCGTGTCAGTTTCTCGAGTTTCGTTCCCTCTGGTGTTTCGTATTTTACCCTCATTTGGTCTTGTCTGAGATGAGTTACGATGAGAAAGAAGAAAAGTACTGTGAAAATGAGGTCGGGGAGAGATGCAGTGTTGAGCATCGGGATAGACCTTTTCTTGTCCTTTATCATTCCTCGCCTCCTTTCCCGTTTTCCTCCGCTGCGTCCACCTGTTCGGAGATGCGCTGTGGGAACGCCTTCATGGCAGCCGACTGGTTGTCTTGTGAGCATTTTGCAAACGGCTTTCCAAAATGCTTGCGGCAGTAGCTGTCGCGAAAACCCTGATAGGTGTTCACAAGAGTGTTCTGAATGAGGAAATATGTGTCGTAGCTGCTTTCACGGTCGGCATGTATGGACACCACATGATCGGTGGGAAAAGCGGCTATGTGCTTCTCCAACAATGAGGAAAGAGAGGCTACATCTGCCTGTTTCCCGTTTACAGTGACAATATTTGAGGCACTTATGTCGAGCTCTATCACCTTCTCCTTATCCACTTGCATCGTCTCGCTTTTCTCCTCTTTGGGCATTGGAGGCAGTTGTCGGGGAAGCCCCTTGTCGGTGTCGAGAGACGTTGTTACGAGGAAGAAGATGAGCAGGATGAACGAGATGTCGGCTGTGGAAGTGGTGTTGAGAACCGGCATCCGCTTTCTCTTCTTTTGTCTGAACTTTATGGTCCTCATAGGCGTTGGAATGTTATTTCCTCACGCGCCTTGCCCATCCAGACATGCTGACAACAACGGCGGCAAGGGCGAGCAAAAGCATGAGATAGACAAAGAAAATAACAACGTCGGTGAGAAGAGGGGCGTTGAACTTCGGATCGTCGATGAAAGGCATGTCAAAACCTACGAGCCAGAACAAGCCGAAGACAACGGCTGTAAGGGCGACCAAAACGACCAAAACGGTGCGTGAAAGACGTGCGGGATTTTTCGTGAAGTTCATGTGTCAGCTCCTTTCTTGTTTGTATTTCGTTATGGCATCGAGCAGGCTTATTGCCGACTCTTCCATCTGCGAGGTAAGGTGTTCTATCTTTGAGATGATATAGTTGTAGAACAATTGCAGCACTACGGCGACGATGATACCGAAGATGGTGGTGATGAGCGCCACCTTCATTCCCGAAGCCACGATGGTGGCACTGATGTCGCCTGCCTGCTGAATCTGGTCGAACGACATGACCATGCCTATGACGGTGCCGAGGAAACCGAGCGAAGGGGCAATCTGTATGAACAGGGTTATCCAGGTGCAGCCACGCTCAAGGTTGGCTGTCTGAACAGTGCCGTAGGATATTATGCTGCGCTCAATGTCATCTAACGACTCACTGATTCTCAGCAGACCCTGATAGCAGATGGATGCAACTGGCCCACGGGTTTCGCGGCAGATGTTTTTTGCTCCCTCAATGTCGCCACGCTCTATGTGGGCATCGATATCTGCCATGAATTTCTTCGCGTTTATTTCCGACAGTGTGAGGTAGATGATGCGTTCGATGCAAAAAGCAAGGCCAAGCACGAGGGCAAGGGCGACGAGAGACATGAAGCCCGCGTTGCCTTCGATGAATTTGCGTTTCAGTTCCTTGTGAAGACCTTTCGTCTCAACCACGTCCATAAGTTCGTCCTCTGACAGTTCCTCGTCTGAGATTGTAGTCTTGGCGGTGGCAGTGTCGGAAGCCAATGAGTCGGCGGCGGTGTTTTGCCGCGGCATGGTGTCAGTCACTGTCGTCGTAGGAATGTTCTGTTGGATGTCTCGCTTCTGTGCGCTTGCCGACGGGCAAACGAGAAGAATAACGAGTGTGATAACAATGATTATTTTCTTCATGATGAAAACCAATCTTTTTCTATGCGGAAAGGACGGGATTCGAACCCGTGAAACGCTTTTGACGTTTACACGCTTTCCAGGCGTGCCTCTTCAACCACTCGAGCACCTTTCCTTTTCGGCGGTGCAAAGTTAGCACTATAATTCCGTAAAACAATCATTCGTGTAGCCTTTTTAATGTTTTTTTTGAAATAGCTTTCGAATAATTGCGATTTTTTGTGTAAGTTTGCACCGTTTTTTTGGAAAGAAGTATGAAAATAGGATTTGACAACGAGAAATATCAGAGTATTCAATCTGAGCACATAAAGGAGAGGATATCCCAATTTGACGGGAAACTCTACCTCGAACTGGGTGGAAAACTGTTTGACGACCACCATGCAAGCCGTGTGTTGCCGGGATTTCAGCCTGACAGCAAGCTGAGGATGTTCCAGAAACTTAGCGACAGCATAGAGATAGTAATCGTGATTAGTGCCGCCGACATTGAGAAGAACAAGAAGCGTGCCGACCTCGGAATAACCTACGACGAGGATGTTCTCCGACTGAGGTCAGAATATCTGAATCTCGGTTTCATGGTTGGATCGGTTGTCATAACTCACTATAGCGGACAGTCTGCCGCCATAGCCTTCAAGCAACGACTGGAACGAGACGGAATAAAAACCTATTGCCACTATCTGATTGAGGGCTATCCGCACAATGTGGCACTCATAGCCAGCGACGAGGGATTCGGACAGAACGACTATGTGGTTACGGAGCGCCCGTTGGTCATAGTGACTGCTCCTGGTCCGGGAAGCGGCAAGATGGCTGTGTGTCTTAGCCAACTCTACAATGAGAACAAACGTGGAGTGAGGGCGGGATATGCGAAGTTTGAGACTTTCCCTGTGTGGAACCTGCCGCTGAAGCACCCGGTGAACATTGCATACGAGGCTGCCACTGCCGACCTCAACGATGTGAACATGATCGACCCATTCCACTTGGAGGCTTACAACAAGATTGCCATAAACTACAACCGAGACATTGAGATTTATCCAGTGCTCAACGCCCTGTTCGAGGGCATTTATGGTACAAATCCATACAAGTCGCCCACGGACATGGGTGTGAATATGGTGGGATTCTGCATAAGCGACGACGAGGTGTGCTGCGAGGCATCGAAAGACGAGATAGTGCGCCGCTACTACGACGCTACAAACAAGCTGGCTCGAGGAGCTTGCAACGAAGCTGAGATAAGCAAGATACAGCTGCTTTTCAACCAGGCGAAAATCACTACCGACTACCGACGCACCACGGTGGCTGCAAAAGAGTGCAAACGTCGTTCAGGACACACGTCGGCAGCCATTGAGCTTGAGGACGGAACAATTGTTACGGCACACTCAAGCCTGTTGCTTGGTTGCAGTGCTGCACTGTTGCTCAACGTGACGAAACATCTTGCAGGCATAGACCACGAAACGAAACTCATTCCGCAGTCGATGATAGAGCCTATACAGCACACAAAGGTAAGTTATCTCGGCGGACACAATCCACGACTCCACACCGACGAGGTGCTTGTCGCACTGTCAGTGTTGTCGCAGGTGGACGAGAACTGCCGCCATGCACTTGAGCAGTTGCCAAAGCTCCGCGGCTGTCAGGTCCATTGTACGGTGATGCTGAGCGAGGTTGACCAAAAGATATTCAAGAAACTCGGCGTGAACCTCACTTGCGAGCCTGTGCTTAAGAAGTGACGAAAGAACGTCAAATACCCAATCCGTCGGTGAAAGAGGCGTCGATGGCCTTGCTCTGAAGAATCTTGGAAAAAGGAGGAATGCTGTGTGTGAGCCAGATATTTCCTCCCACCACTGAGTTATGCCCTATGGTGATGCGTCCGAGAATCGACGAGTTGGAATATACCGTTACATAGTCTTCCAGTATTGGGTGGCGTGGGAAGTTCACCATGTTGCCCTGAGAGTCGTATTTGAAGCTCTTCGCACCGAGGGTCACACCCTGATATAGTGTCACATGGTTGCCTATTATGGATGTTTCGCCTATTACGACTCCTGTGCCGTGGTCTATGCTGAAATAGTCGCCAATGGTTGCTCCTGGATGTATGTCTATTCCTGTTTTGGAGTGGGCAAGTTCGGTTATGATGCGTGGCAGCACCGGAATATTTAGCATGTGGAGTTCGTGGGCAATGCGGTAGTGGGTCATTGCGTTCACCACTGGATAGCAGAAGATCACCTCGCCGTAGTTGTTGGCGGCGGGATCGTTGTCGAACATCGCCTCAACATCGGTGTAGAGCCTTCGTTTCACCTCCGGAAGACGGTCGATGAAGCTCAAGGCAAGGTTTACCGAACGCTTTGGTACCTCTGCCTCGTCCTCGTCGCTATTGAATAGCAGGCTTCTCGAAATCTGTTCCTTCAGCAGCGAGTATAGTGCCTCGACGTTCACACCTATATAATATTGCCTTATCTGCTCCTCTGGCTGCCGCTTGTAGAAATAGTCGGTGAAGAACACTGTCTTACACAGACTGACGATTTTCTTCACTGCCTCAATCTGAGGTAGTGGCGCATGGCTTCCTGGCACGAAACTGTCTTCCTTCACGGTGTGTCTCGACAGTATCTCAATGTTTTTCTTCAGAACTTCACTTGCTTTCATGCCTGTCAATTTATAATTCCAAATTATATACTTATTTCTCCCCTTATGCTTCTCGACATGTAGTTCCTCACCTGGTGCCAGTCGCTGTAGATACCTTGCAGATACATCAGTTTTGTCACTGCGCTCTCCACGGTGCTGTCGTAGCCGCTGAGCACTCCCGCCTCCTTCAGTTGATAACCGGTGTCGTAGCGTCCCATCTCCACAGTTCCTGCCATACACTGGCTGATATTGACCACTATCTTACCTTGCGACGTAGCCTCTTTAAGTGCTCGCGTAAGCCACGGATATTGTGGTGCGTTGCCGCTGCCGTAGGTTCTCATCACTATGGATCGGAGCGAAGGACTGGTGATGACATGGCGAATCAAATCCTCTTGTATTCCAGGAAACACAGTGAATACTATCACGCTGGGGTCGAGCACGAAACGTGGCTGCATGGGTTTTGAATAATCGGGCATCAGTATGCGGCTTGTGTGGTAGTTGATGTTAACTCCGGCGTCGGCAAGATGTCCGTAGTTAAAGCTCTCAAAGGCGTTGAAGTTGTCGGCACTCTGTTTTGTGGTACGGTTTCCTCGCATCAGGTGACCATTGAAGTAGATGCACACCTCAGGCACCATCGCCTTGCCGTCCTGATATTTTGCCGAGGCTATCTCTATGCTGGTGATCACGTTCTCCTTGCCGTCGGTGCGCAGCTGTCCGATGGGTAACTGGCTTCCTGTGAGAATCACCGGTTTGGTAAGGTTCTCTAACATGTAGCTCAGTGCCGAGGCGGTGTATGCCATGGTGTCGGTGCCATGAAGAATCACGAATCCGTCGTATTTCTGATAGTTGTTCGATATGACATGGACTATATCAACCCACAGTTCAGGCGACATGTCGCTGCTGTCAATAGGCGGATTGAACTGGTAGGTGTCGATGTCTGTTGACACTTGCTGCAGTTCGGGCACGTTTTTCAGCAGATGCTCGAAGTCAAACGGCTCAAGGGCACCTGTGCGTGGATTTCGGTTCATGCCGATGGTTCCACCGGTATAGATTAGAAGGACTTTGTTTGTGTACGTCATCGTTTACGTTGTTTTTGTGTGCAAAAATACTTAAAATATACGAGAAAGAAGAATTTATTTTGTATTTTTGCATCCAAAATAATAAATTAAGTACAAAAAACAATATTAACGAACAATAAACTTACAGAAATGAAGCAATTCAACGACGAAAACTTCCTGCTCGAAACCGAAGTTGCGCAGGATCTGTTCCATAACCATGCGGCAAAGATGCCAATCATAGACTACCACTGTCACCTCATTCCTGAAATGGTGGCAACAGACCATAAGTTCAAGTCAATCACTGAACTGTGGCTTGGAGGCGACCACTACAAATGGCGCGCAATGCGCACAAATGGTGTTGACGAGCGCTACTGCACCGGAAAGGACACCACAGACTGGGAAAAGTTTGAGAAGTGGGCTGAGACAGTGCCTTACACTTTCCGCAACCCTCTCTACCACTGGACACACCTTGAGCTGAAAACAGCTTTCGGCATAACCAAGCAGCTCTCTCCAAAGACAGCACGCGAGATTTTCGACGAGTGCAACGAGAAGCTGAAGCAGCCGGAGTTCTCAGCCCGTGGACTTATGCGACACTACAACGTGGAGTGTGTCTGCACTACCGACGATCCTGTCGACGACCTGCGTTTCCACAAGCAGACACGCGAGAGCGGTTTTGAGATAAAGATGATTCCAGCTTGGCGTCCCGACAAGGCCATGAACATCGAGAAGCCTGAGTTTGCAAAATATGTAGAACAGCTCAGCGAGGTTTCTGGAGTATCTATCAGCTCTTTCAAGGATATGGTTGATGCGTTGCAGCGTCGCCACGACTTCTTCCACGAGAACGGTTGTCGCCTCAGCGACCACGGTATTGAGGAGTTCTACGACGAGGAATACACCGACTCGCAGATTGAGACGATTTTCGCCAAGGCTCTCAGCGGACAGCAGCTCTCAGAGTTTGAGGTTCGTCAGTATAAGAACTGCTTCCTCACCGTTATGGCAGAGATGGACGCCGACTCCAACTGGACACAGCAGTTCCACTACGGGGCAATCCGCGACAACAATACCGCCATGTACAACCAGCTCGGTCCTGACACTGGCTTCGACTCGATAGGCGAATTCAACACCGCTCGTGCCATGAGCCGTTTCCTCAACAAGCTGAATATGAAGGGTAAGCTCACACGCACCATATTATATACCCTCAACCCATGCGCCAACGAGGTGATTGCCACCATGCTCGGCAACTTCCAGGGTG
>CALZDK010000040.1 GCA_945637645.1 uncultured Prevotella sp. | reverse complement strand
CTTCTCCTTAACTCCTAACTTCTTAACTCCTACAACGTAAACTTCCCACTCACATGCAACAACGAGAGGAAATAAACCATTCCTTCGTAGTAACGGTATTTGCCCGTTGGCGGGGCGGCATCCCACAGGCGCTGTACAATCTCGCGGGCCAAGTCGCGGTCTGCGCCATCGGTGGAGTGTGCGAGGGCGAAAGCACCCACGGCATTGGCTCCTGCCATGCCACGGCTGTAGTCGCCAAAGGATCGGCTGCCGTCGAGGGCGAAATGACCATGGGTGAAGTTGTCGTTCTTGAAAAAACGCAACAGTCGGCGCATCACTTCTCTCTGGCGCTTTTTGTCCTTGCCCGTTAGGTTGAAGTCCATACCCACGTTCATGGCGCAGCGTATGGCGTCGTACATATATATCGACGTGTCGTAGCCGGCGTGTGGCCAGCGGTAGGCAGATCCGTCGTAGTTGCTGTAGTCGGGATAGAGGCCTGTCTGCGGGTCGGCAGAGTCGATGAGGTGCTGTCGTGCCGCCTTGGCAGCCCTTTTCCAGAACTTGCGGTCCTTTTCCGCCACCTTTGCCCAGTAGTCGAGGAAGGCAGGCAGTTGGTAGGACGGGTCGGTGAAGCTGTGTCCCTGTCGGTCGGGCACGAAAGTGACGAGAGCGTTATCGCGATTGTAGAGATTATATACGCCTGTTTTTTCTCCGTCCTTCGACATCGTCTTTTGAAGTATTTCGTTTGCCTCACGCGCATAGCGTGGCTCGTTCCATTTGTCGGCAGCGAGGAAGAGAGCCGTAGCGAAATATATTTCTCCGTCAGAGGCGTTGCTTCCGCCGAACTGTGTACCGTCGGTGCGGCACTGCCAGCAGAAATATCCGTCCCATGGCGAGTTGGCGGGATAAGCCATGTGGCGTTTCACCCACGCCCATATTTTGTCGAACTCCTCGCGTTTGTCCATTTGCACGCTTATCATCATGCCATACGACACGCCTTCCGAACGCACGTCGTTGCTGCCTGTGTCCATGACGAAAGCCATTCCGTCAGGTGTTTCGTAATACACGCTTTTCTGTCCGTCAGCTTCGTAAAGGCTGAGGTCGCCTGGCGTGAAGAAGTGCTTCCACGCCTGCTGCAGTTTGTTTTCCACTTCCGCGTCGGTTTTGCCGAGTAGGGTGTTGAAGAGGTTTTCGGCAGTGGCGTTGAGGCTTGCTGCCGCAATGATGACAAATGTCAGTAGGGCTTTTTTCATATTGATGATAATAACTTGGTTTTAGCTGTGCAAAGATAATATAAAAAGGAGACAACACAAAATATTTTTCATTTTCTTTTGTTTTATCTATCTTTTGTTGTAACTTTGCACACAGAAAATTGCAATTTTTGTTTTATGGACATAAGAAAACTATTACCAGTGGCAGCCTTGGTGGCTTCCACATTCGCCTTTACGGCGTGCCAAGAGAAGAAATTCCACGTTGAGGGATCCATTGCCAACGCGAAGGACTCAACCCTCTATCTTGAGAACATGAGCCTTCAGGGACCTGTGACGGTGGATTCGGTGAAGCTCGGCGACGACGGCGCATTCAGCTTCAGCAGCAAGAGCTCCGGAGCTCCTGAGTTCTATCGTCTGCGCATAGCAGGACAGATAATCAACATCTCCATCGACTCTACGGAGACGGTTACGGTGAAGGCGCAGATGCCAAACATGGCACGCGACTACGAGGTGAGCGGTTCGGAGGAGTGTAAGAAGATACGCACACTGTCACTGAGGCAGATTGACCTGCAAAACAAGGCAATAGCTATCGACGGCAATACTGGGTTAGGCGCACAGGCAGCAGCCGACAGCATCAGCAAGCTGATAAATGCCTACAAGGAGGAGGTGAAGAGCGAGTTCATATTCAAGAATCCCAAGGGAGCGTCTTCCTATTTCGCCCTTTTCCAGGCAATAGGCCCATACCTCATCTTCAACCCTCGCACGAGCAAGGACGACATTAAGGTGTTTGCCGCCGTGGCAACGAGCTGGGACACGTTCTATCCCGGCTCAGAGCGTGGCGAGAACCTACACAACATCGCTATAGAGGGCATGAAGACAGAGCGAATTGTAAAGGCTGAGCAGCAGGCGTCGATAGATGCGAGCAAGGTGAGCACTTCTGGCATTATTGACATAAAGCTGAGCGATAACAAGGGCGTGGAGCGCTCGCTTACACAGCTGAAGGGCAAGGTGGTGCTGTTGGATTTCCATGTCTTTGCCATGGAAGATTCGCCAAAGCGCATACTTATGCTGCGTGAGCTCTACAACAAATATCACGCCCAGGGATTGGAAATCTATCAGGTGTCGCTCGACACCGACGAGCATTTCTGGAAGCAGCAGACGTCGGCGCTGCCTTGGATTAGCGTGCATGACCCTGCCAGTGTGAACTCCAACAACCTTGTGCTATACAACGTGCAAGCTGTTCCCGACTTCTTCCTTATCGACAAGACAAACACGCTCGTGAACCGTGCGGCACAGATAAAGGATCTTGACGTGGCAATAGCAGGACTATTATAGTGCTGAATTTTTCGTGAAGAGTGACATTAGTGAAGAGTCACCTTATAATCAGCGTAGTAAGTCGCTCAGGAGCAAAGGTTTCCTGGGCGACTTGCTGTATTTGTTCCGCGGTAAGGGCATCGATGCGCTTGAAGAGGTTGTGGATATCTTTTTCCCAACCGTAGTGAAGGAAACTCTTTCCGAAGTCGAGGGCAAAGCTCTCGCGGTTGTCGCACGCCACGCCAAGCTGACCCTTTATCTGACGTTTAGCTGCATTGAGCTGCGCAGTGCTCAGGGGCTTTTCCGTAACACGCTGCAGCTCCTTCATCACAAGGCGGCGGCAGCGGGCGACGTCGTGAGGGTCGCAACCGAAATATACACACCACACTCCCGTGTCGCTGTAGCTCACCATTGAGCTCTCCACGGTGTAAACCAGTCCGTGACGCTCGCGCAGCGAGAGGTTAAGACGGGCGTTCATGCCGGGGCCTCCCAATATGTTGTTGAGCAGATAGAGAGCCATGCGACGCTCGTCGTGAACGCTGTAGGCGCGGTTGCCTATCATCACGTGTGCCTGGTGAGTGCCCTTGTCTATGATTTTCTCCTGCGGCTCGTAGGGTGGCAGTGGAGCGACAATGTCGGCATCTCCAATCACGGGCGACGAGGCGGGAAAGCCCTTGGTGGTGCGTTTTAGCAGGCTTACGAGGCGTTTGAAGTCGATGTCGCCGTAGGCAAAGAAGATGGCGTTCTGCGGCTTGTAGTAGCGCGAGGTGAATGCAAGTGCAGTCTCCGTGGTGTAGGTGCGCAACTGGCTCGCCTCGCCGAGGATGTTGTGCCCAAGTGGATGTCCGGCAAAGATGATATTCTCGAAGAGGTCGTAGATGAGCTCGGCGGGTGAGTCGTTGTAGCTCTCTATCTCGTCGCATATCACCTCTATCTCCTTGTCTATCTCCGCTTGCGGATAGCGGCTGTGGAACACAATGTCGGAAAGCAGGTCAACTGCTTTTGCGGTGTGTTCCTTCAGTATCGCGGCATAATAAACGGTGTCTTCCTTGTTGGTGAAGGCGTTGATGTCGCCTCCCACGGTTTCGAGACAGTTTATGATGTGCCATGCTCTTCGGTGCTCCGTTCCCTTGAATGTGGTGTGCTCGCAAAAATGCGCCACTCCCTCTTCCCCATGCAGCTCGTTGCGTGTGCCGGCATTGATGCCATAGCCGCAATATACCACTGGCGAGGAGGATGGAAGGTGGATAATGCGAAGTCCGTTAGGTAGGGTAGCGGTGTTGTATTTCATGCAATGAAATAATTAAAAATATTAGGATTAACGTTCATTTGCATAGCAAAAATTAAAGAATTAAAGTCCATTTGCGCCAACGAACTTTAATCCTTTAATTCTTAATCTTTTTAATTTTGCAAAATTGCTTCTGCCATTTTACGACCCAGTTCCTCACACTTTGCAAACGTCTCGTCGTTGAGGCTCTGACAGATGTCCACCGGCTCGCCTACTGGTTCGAAGTGGAGGCGTGTGTCGTTCCACTCCTGAATCTTCGCCGTTGCCTTGCTAGCCCAACCGTAGGATCCAAACCATCCGATGAGGTGGTTCTTGATGTCTTTGTTGGAGAGTTCGGCGAGTAGCACGTCCATCTCGTGATAGAGGCCTGTGTTGTAGGTCGGGGCACCCACCACGAGGGCGTTGTAGCGGAACACGTCGCGTATGATGTAGGAGTGGTGTGTCTTCGACACGTTGTACATCACGATGTTCTTCACGCCAGCCTCCGATGCGGCACGGGCAATGACCTCTGCTGCGCGCTCGGTGTTTCCGTACATGGTTCCGTAGCAGATGACGAGGCCTGGCTGTGTCTCGTATTTTGACATGGAGTCGTACATTCCCACCACCTTCTCGATATGCTCATGCCATACAGGACCATGTGTTGAGCAGATGTAGTCGAGGTGTACGCCTGCCAACTTTTTCAGTGCGTTTTGCACCGGTGTTCCGTATTTTCCTACTATGTTGGAGTAGTAGCGCACCATCTCAAGCCAGAAGGAGTCGCAGTTTATCTGCGAGTCGATGATGCCGCCGTTGAGTGCTCCGAAGCACCCGAATGCATCGCCTGAGAAGAGCACGTTGGCGGTGAGGTCGAGGGTCATCATTGTCTCCGGCCAGTGAACCATAGGTGTGAATACGAACTGAAGAGTGTGTCTGCCCAACGACAGTGTGTCGCCGTTTTTCACCTCCAGTATGTTGTTGTCGATGCCGTAGAATCCCTTCATCATGCCGAAGGTCTTCTTGTTTCCAACTATGGTCACGTCGGGATAGTATTTCCTTATCAGCTCTATTGCGCCGCTATGGTCGGGCTCCATGTGGTTGACCACGAGGTAGTCAATTTTCTTGTCGCCAATCACTTGTTGGATGTTCTTGATGTATGGCACAATGAAATCCACCTCTACAGTGTCGATGAGAGCCACTTTCTCGTCGTTGATGATGTAGGAGTTGTAGGACACTCCGTCGGGAAGTGGCCAAAGACCCTCAAAGAGGTTCTTGTTGCGGTCGTTAACGCCTACATAGTAAAGTTCATTAACTATTTTCTGCATTGTATTTATAATTTATTTAAGTTTCGCATTTGCTTAACTCCTAACAAATTCCTTTATCTGCGAAAGTTGAGCAATTTATATATTTATATTTCACTTCTTTTTTTCCCAAACTCCTTCGACACATAGTTGTTGATGCTCTTGCAGCACTCGGCAGAGAAGAGCTGCGCGTTGGCTATGAGTTTGTCCCACTGCTCATTGGAAAGACCTGCCTTGATTTGCTCATGTGTTATGCCCTCGCTGATGATGCCATAGACGAAACCCGCGTTGAAGTTGTCGCCGGCACCAATGGTGCTTACTGTCTCCATCGGCTCCACTGGATAGCTGCGGCTGATACCGCCTTCTGCCCTCAGTTCCACCGCGTCGGAACCCTGTGTGAGTATGAAGTTGTGGGTGTAGAAGGAGATGTCGGTGCGGTATATCTTGTCGGCTCCCTTGTGTCCGAAGAGCACCTCGAAGTCTTCGCTGCTGCCACGCACTATGTCGCACATCTCAAGGTTTTCGAGCAGGTTCGGGGTAATTTTCATCACGTCGTTGCGGTGCGAGGCGCGGAAGTTCACGTCGTAGTAGATTATTGCCCCGTGGCTCTTGGCGTGTTCAAGAAATCCCGCCACCTGTTGTCTAATGACAGGATTTACGGCATAGAACGAGCCGAACATCACCACGTCGTCGGTATTCACCTCGGGGTAGATGAAGTCGAGCTTGTCGTGCGGATGGTCCTTGTAGAAAACATATTCCGCGTCGTTGTTCTCGTTGAGGAAAGCCAACGAAAGCGGCGACTTGCTGTCCTTATGCACATTGACGTTTGACGCATCGACACCGTTTTCCTCAAGAAAACTGATTATGCGGCGTCCCACGCGGTCGTTGCCAGTCTCGCTGATGAAGGATGTCCTCACTCCGGAGCGTCCGAGAGAAATGAGCGCGTTGAAAACTGATCCTCCTGGCACTGCGCTCACCGGCTGGTCTCCTCTGAAAATGATGTCGAGAACTGTCTCGCCAATACCTATAACCTTTCGCATGTTTGTATTATTGTATAATCAAGCTGCAAAATTACTCATTTTATATATAATGTACGATGCATCTTTTTGTTTTTTGTGTAGCGGCCTTTCTATTTAACATCATTTAACCTCTTGGCAGCCGTCTTAGTAGTTATCCTTCAATGGCATGCGTAAGCTCCTCGAAGGAGTTGGCAACAGCGATGTGTCTTTGCCACTCGCCTCTCACCATGCCTTTTCCCGAAAGGTCGTCGAGCAGTGAAATAAGGCTGTCCCAGAAGCCGTTGATGTTGTAAAGCACCACTCGTTTGGCGTGATATCCTATTGTTGCCGATGCCACAACGGTGAAAACCTCGTCGAGGGTGCCTATGCCTCCTGGCAGTGCCACGAAGGTGTCGCTCTGCAGCATCAGCAGCTGCTTTCGGTCAGAAAGGTCGGCACAGGGAATGTGAACGTCAAGATGGTCGCTCAACCTCCCGCGTTCCTCCACTTTCGAAGGCACTACACCTATGGTCATTCCTCCGGCTTCCTTAGCCGCCTTAGCCACACACTCCATAAGCCCCATGTTGCACCCTCCGAACACTATTGTGTGTCCGTTTTGTGCCGCCCATTTCCCCAGCTCCTCCGTCTTTTGGAAGAACTCAGGTTCGATGTTGTCGTTTGCCGAGCAGAAAATTCCTATTTTCATTGTATATTTTTGCGTGCAAAGTTACTAACTCTTAGCTGTAAGCACATCGGACATACTGTGATTTTAACCTATTTTAATACGCCATAAGTGTAGCTTATTCCCTTTTGCAACGTCTAACGATTAAAACAGTAATTCAAAACAACAGATGAAAACATTGAAGATGATTATGCTGGGACTTGTTGCCGCTACGACAACAGCCAGCGCGCAGCCAAACCTGAAAGGCTACGACAAGGAAAACATGGACCTGGGAGTGAAACCAGGAACGGATTTCGTACAGTATGCCACAGGAACATGGCTGAAGAACCATCCGCTCGACGCGGAACATGTGACAAACGGAGCGTTTATGGACCTCTACGACAAGAACCAGCTTCAGATTAACGAGCTGATACTGCAGTTTGCCAACGAACCACAAAAACCCGGCACATTGGGTTACAAGATAGGCACTCTCTACAACCTCATGATGGACAGCGTGAGGCTCAACCGCGAGGGTTACGAACCACTGAAACCTGCCTTGGAGCGTCTGCGCAACGTGAAGGACCGTGCGGAGTATTTCCGTCTGACGGCTGAGTTCGACCGCCGCGGAGAAAACACAATGATGTTCTCGTGGGGTGTGGGAGCCGATCTCCGCAACGCCGGACAAAACGTGGTGAGCATCTCCCAAGGAGGACTTGGACTTGGTGTCACCGACTACTATCTCAACGACGACGATCAGACAAAGGCGGTGCGCGAAGCATACAAGACCTACGGCAAGAAGCTCTTCACCCTCATCGGCTATTCTGAGGAGGAAGCAACCAAGAAGGTGGATGCAGTGATGGTCATAGAGAACCGCATAGCCAAGGTGAGCTACAACAAGGTGAAGCTGCGCGACATAAATGCCAACTACCATAAATACACCTATGCCGAACTGCTGAAGGAATTCCCCGGCATCGATTGGACAATGATGTTCTGGGTGAGCGGCTGCCCTGCCTTTGGCGAGGTGGTTGTTGAGCAGCCAGAGCCAATACACGAGGTGGAGAAGATTCTTGCCGAGACATCTCTCGACGACTTGAAGTCATACGCCGAGTCGCGTCTTGTAGGCGGTGCGGCAAGCGCATTGTCCGACGATTTCCGCCAGGCATACTTTGAGTTCAACAGCAAGTTGAGCGGACAGCAGCAGGACATGCCACGATGGAAGCGTGCCAACGGCCTTGTAAACGGTGTGCTCAGCGACGCCATAGGTCAGATGTATTGCGAGAAATATTTCCCCGAGTCGAGCAAGAAACGTATGACGGAGATTGTACGCAACCTGCAGACGGCACTCGGACAGCGTATCAGCGAGACAACATGGATGAGCGACGCCACAAAAGCTCAGGCGAAGGACAAACTCGAAAACTTCATAGTGAAGATTGGCTATCCCGACAAGTGGAGGGATTACTCCAAGCTTGTGGTCAACGATACGCTCTCGCTCTACGAGAACCTTGCAAACATAAGCGAATACTTCCTTATCGACAAACTCAACCGCAAGGTGGGCAAGCCAATCGACAAGTCGGAATGGTTGATGTCGCCACAGACAATCAACGCTTACTATAATCCGACTACCAACGAGATATGCTTCCCCGCAGGCATACTGCAGCCGCCATTCTTCGATCCAGAGTCGGACGACGCCATCAACTACGGTGCCATAGGAGCCGTTATAGGTCACGAGATGACACACGGATTCGACGACCAGGGTTGTCAGTTCGACAAGACAGGAGAGCAGCGCAACTGGTGGACAGATGCAGACAAGACAGCATACGAGAAGCGTACCAAGGTGCTCGAGGACTATTTCTCAGCCTTTGAGATTGCTGAAGGAAAGACAATAAACGGAAAGATGACCCTCGGCGAGAACATCGGCGACAACGGCGGCCTTCACGTAGCACTGCGCGCCATGCACAACGACGGCAGCATGGCAGCCGACATCGACGGACTTTCAGCCGACCAGCGCTTCTTCCTCGGATGGGCACGCATCTGGGCAAGCAACGATCGTCCGGAGTATGCCGACATGCTGTTGAAGATGGATGTCCACTCTCCCAACAAGGCACGCGTGAACGGCGCACTGCCACACATCGACGAATGGTATACTGCCTTCAACATAAAGAAATCCGATCCTCTCTTCCTGCCTAAGAACAAGCGTGCGAGAGTTTGGTAATATCAGGGTAATACTACAAAAATCCGGCATGACAATGCGTCTTGCCGGATTTTTTCGATAAAAAAACACTTTTAGGGGTTAGGAAAATGAAAAGTCGATTGTTCTTTATACAGAAACAACAATAAAAGGCAAGATATGAACATCAACATCGAGGCGGGAAGCCTGTTCAACAGGCACGCAACAAAAATGACCCTCGTGGCTCAGCTTATGCTCGGCGACAAAGCTGAGGCAGAGGATGCCGTGGGCGACGTGTTCGCCGACGTGGCCAGCGGTAAAATCTGCATTGAGGGTGACAAGACAGAAGCCTTGCTCATGACTTGTCTGAAAAACAGATGCCTGAACCTGATAAAGCGGAAGATGCTGTTGAAACGGGCAAAGCTGCTCGCCACAGCCGACAATACACTGACGGAAGCGGCAGCAATGGGCGATGAGACAGACAAAATGGAGAAAATCCTCCATTTCATCGACAGTGAGCTCACCCCGCAGACAGCACGCATAATAAGAATGTACTACCAAAAGAAGCTGAAATACAGAGAAATTGCTGCGCAGCTCGGAATCAGCCAAACGGCAGTACACAAGCATCTGGCACAAGGGATTAACAAACTGAAAAGCAAATTCAAGAACAATGGACAATATTGAAAGAATAAACAACATTTTGGAGCATCCTGAACTCTACAGTGAGGAAGAACTCCAGGAACTGCTGCTCGACGACGATAGCCGACTCACCTTCAAGACCGTTACCGACCTTGAGGCGGCACTCGAAGTAGAGAGCGACACACGCCAGCAGACATTAGGCAACTCCATGTCTCATCACACCCCGACTCCGCTCTGGCGCAAGATAGCCGCCGCCGTGGTGGGCATCTGCCTGCTCTCAGGAGTGGCTTACGCCGCCGTGAAGTCAGGAGTGTTCAGCTCCTCTCCAAGGCAGGAGACAACCGTTGTTGCCGACTCCGTTTCCACCGTGGGCAAAACACAATATGTGGAGGTGAAGAAAGAAGGGAACACCATAGACATAAAGAAAGTGTTTGAGAACGCCACACTTGAGCAAGTGCTCCACGACATAGGATATGTAAACCAGAAGGCAGTGGCTTTCAGAACCGACAGCATCCGACAGCTCCGTCTCTACTACGAATGGGACAGCCGTCACGGACTTGACCGCAACGTGGAGGAACTCAACCGATTTGAGAGAATAAACATCACCATCAAAGGCGACTCCTTGATAGTGGATTAACAAACCAAGCTCCATCTTTCACTATGAACACAATAAAGACAATAATATTGACACTGCTGTGCGCCATAGCCACTACAGTGCATGCCCAACGCATATCGCGCAGCTACAACGACCGATCGATGTCAGACATACTCATCGACCTCGACCGTAGCACCTCACGCTACAGAATAAGCTTCATCTACAATCAGTTGGAGGACTTCACCGTGACCAAGAGTTTCGAGGATCGTCCTCTCCTCGATGCCCTCCGCGATGTAATAGGTTTTTACCCCATTGCCATGAGCGTGGGCGACAGCCTTATCACCGTGGAGTGCATCGACAAGACACACCGTCGGCTCTCCGGCCAGCTCATCGACCAAAACGGACGTCCAGTGGTGTTCGCCAACGTGCAACTCCTCTCCACCGCCGACTCAACCTTCATAACCGGTGGAGTGAGCAACGAGAACGGCAAGTTCGTAATTCCCTGCGAGCAGCAGGAGGCACTGATGCGTGTGTCGTGCATCGGCTTCAAGACACTCGAAAAGCTCGTTTCCATCGGCAATTTGGGCGTTATAAGTCTTCAGGACGACCAGTATGCCATCAATGGCGTTGTGGTGAAAGGACATCACCGCGTAGATAAGGTTGACCGTTCCGTATTCACCTTCTCTGACGAGCAGAAGAAAAACTCCCGACAGTCGCAGGAGATACTCACCACACTGCCAGGCTTGCGCTTCGACGACCTCAGCGGAACACTGAAGACCATGACAGGCAAATCGCTCAAGATTCTCGTCAACGGAGTGGAAGCCACCGACAACGACCTCAAGAGCATTCCTGTGGATAAGATTAAGAACGTGGAATACTACACCGTTCCACCGGCACGCTATGCCGATGTGGGCACGCTCATCAACATACGCACCTATCCGTTAGACGCTGGCTATGCCGCAGGTTTCGACGTGATGCAGGCAGCATGGACAGCCTTCAACAACACCAACCTCTACATTCGCTATAACAAGGGCAACCACCAGTTTGCCTTCGACTATAACATGGAATACCGCAACAACGCCAATTGCGAGAGCGAGGATTCGTATGTCTTCACCGATGGAACCACGGTTTCCGACTATCTCTACCGTGGCAACTACCACTTCGGCTACTGCAACCAGAACTTCAACCTGAAGTATATATATAATAAGGAGAACGACCTCACCTTCCAGGCAAAGTTCTCGCCAAACCTCTTCACTCAGTTCTGGCGTACCGACAACGACATAGAGGCACACAACAACCCGCTGTGGCAAAACGGTGAGGGACGTCAGGAGAGGAAAGTGCGCAGCTTCGGCCCGTCGCTCGACCTCTATCTCAACAAGAAGCTGAACGGAAACCAGGAACTCACCGTCGATGTGCTCGGTACATACTTCCACAACTCGCAGAACGACCACAACCGCCAGTGGACGGAAGCTGAAGAGTTGCTCTTCGACGACGACATGCGCGCCAAGAACGATAAAATCTCCCTCATCGGCGAACTTGCCTACACCAAGAACTGGGGCAAAACCAACCTCTCGCTTGGCTATAAGGCAACACTCGCCAAGTCCGACTACAAGATACGCAACATGCTGTCCGACTACAACGAGTATGCCTATACCTCGCACAACGACAACCACTATTTCTACGGTGAAATCGGCGGAAAACTCAGCAAGCTGTCCTATAGGCTCGGCGTGGGAGGAACATATGTAAACACCGACAACGACGTGACCGACTACTCCAAGTTATACTTCACTCCAAAGCTCGTGCTGTCCTATCCCATAAAGAACGGACAAGTGCAACTGGAGGTAAGGTCGAACCCCGTATTGCCTTCCATCTCTCAGCTCAGCAACAGTGCGAAGATGTACATCCCAGGGCTTATAGAGCGTGGAAATCCATACCTTGAGTCGGGCAACGACAATTGCGCCATACTCTCGCTCAATCTCTCTCATCCCTATTTCGACCTCTACACACAGCTTCTTGCCGACTACATCACCAACCCCATCTGCAGCAGTTTCAAGTGGGACAATGTGGGCGACGACCGTTGCATCGTCATGTCGCCGCTCAACGGCAACTACGAACTGCAGTATGGCGGTATGGTATGGGGAAGATTGAAACCGTTCAAGTCGGAACTTTTCACCATAAGTCT
>CALZDK010000039.1 GCA_945637645.1 uncultured Prevotella sp. | reverse complement strand
CGCGACATCAATCGCTATCGTGCCATCATCAAGGCTCTTGGTCTCCGTAAATAATTTTTGGAGCCGAAAAGAACATAATCCCGCAGACCACATCGGCTTGCGGGATTATTTTTAATAAGGTAAAAAGATGCAAGACATAAGAAACATAGCAATTATAGCCCACGTCGATCACGGCAAGACAACACTTGTCGATAAGATGATGTTGGCTGGTAATTTGTTCCGCGAGGGTCAGGACCTCAGCGGACAAGTATTGGATAGCAACGACCTGGAACGTGAGCGTGGAATCACTATTCTATCGAAAAACGTTTCAATAAACTGGAAAGGTGTAAAGATTAACATCATCGACACTCCGGGACACAGCGACTTCGGAGGCGAGGTGGAGCGAGTGCTAAACATGGCAGACGGATGCCTGTTGCTCGTCGATGCCTTTGAGGGACCGATGCCTCAGACTCGTTTCGTGCTGCAGAAGGCACTGCAGATAGGGTTGAAGCCTATTGTGGTGGTAAACAAGGTGGACAAGCCCAACTGCCGACCGGAGGAAGTGTATGAGATGGTGTTCGACCTGATGTTCTCGCTTAATGCCACTGAGGACCAGCTCGACTTCCCCGTGGTGTATGGATCGGCAAAGAACGGCTGGATGAGTGAGGACTACAACAAGCCAACCGACAACATAACCTATCTTCTCGACAAAATTGTTGAGGTCATTCCCGCACCAAAGGTGATAGAGGGAACGCCACAGATGCTCATCACCTCTCTCGACTACTCAAGCTACACAGGACGAATAGCTGTGGGAAGAGTGCATCGTGGAACACTCAAGGAGGGACAGAACGTGAGCATCGCACACCGCGACGGAACAATAGAGAAGACAAAGATAAAGGAACTGCACACCTTCGAGGGCATGGGACACAGGAAGACCCAAGAGGTGCAGAGCGGCGACATCTGTGCCATCATAGGACTGGAGAAGTTTGAGATTGGCGACACCATTTGCGACTTTGAGAATCCAGAGCCACTGCCACCGATAGCCATCGACGAGCCGACAATGTCGATGCTCTTCACCATCAACGATTCGCCTTTCTTCGGCAAGGAGGGAAAATTTGTGACTTCACGTCATATCAACGACCGCTTGCAGAAGGAACTGGAGAAGAACCTCGCACTGCGCGTGGCACAGTTTGAGGACTCCACCGACAAGTGGATTGTTAGCGGACGCGGAGTGTTGCACCTCTCAGTCTTGATTGAGACGATGCGCCGTGAGGGCTATGAGCTGCAGGTTGGACAGCCGCAGGTTATCTACAAGGAGCTTAACGGACAGAAGTGTGAGCCGATAGAAGAGCTTACCATCAACGTGCCAGAGGAGTTCGCTTCGAAGATGATAGACATGGTGACACGACGCAAGGGCGAGATGACTTCCATGGAGTCGCAGGCAGACCGTGTGAACATTGAGTTCGACGTGCCTTCGCGTGGAATAATCGGTCTGCGTACCAATGTACTTACAGCATCGCAGGGCGAGGCAATCATGGCACACCGCTTCAAGGAGTATCAGCCTTACAAGGGCGAGATAACACGCCGTGTGGCAGGTTCAATGATAGCCTTGGAAACAGGCAATGCCTATGCCTATGCCATAGATAAGCTGCAGGACCGTGGCAAGTTCTTCATCGATCCGGGCGACGATGTCTATATGGGTGAGGTAGTGGGCGAGCACGTTCACGACAACGACCTCGTAATCAACGTATGCAAGGCGAAGCAGCTGACTAACACACGTGCCAGCGGTTCCGACGACAAGGCGCGCATCGTTCCCCGCACCGTTCTATCGCTTGAGGAGGCTCTTGAGTACATCAAGGAGGACGAACTCGTGGAGGTGACACCAAAGAGCATGAGAATGAGGAAGATAATCCTTGACCATAACGAGCGCAAGAAAGCAAGTAAGTCTTGAGAATGACTTGTCAACTCGTTGGCTGTCCACAAGTTGTTAACTTGCGAATCATAAATAAACAGAATACATTAATTTATAATTTGGAGCTATGAAGATACGAAGTATTATCGTTGCCATTGTGGCTTTGTTCGCAGTGGAAGCCAATGCTCAAGGAAGAGCAGGTCAGTTGTCGTTGATTCCACGTGTTGGATTTTCAATCACCCAACTCACCAACGACTACATCGATTTGAATTTCAACGGCATGCAACACGAAATTGGAAACCGTTGGAAACCTGCTGTTGAGGCGGGCATCGATGTTGAGTTTATGATTCTTTCGCGACTCAGTGTCACGGCTGGTGCAAAATACTCGCTTCAAGGTTCCAAATTCAAGGATTTCCATATCGAAGGCGATGAGAATAATGGCATGGTGAAACTGGCGCAGTTCTCGCGCTACAACACCGACTTGCACTACATTCAGGTGCCTTTGATGCTTCATGCCTACATCTTGAAGGGATTCTCCATAGGTGCAGGCATACAGTTTGGCAGTCTTGTTTCGGCAAAGGAGTCGTTTAACTATATGATAAGCGACTATAACAAGCAGACAAACAGGTCGGAGAAATTCTACAGGTTCGACCGCCCTTCAAAAACTCTCGTTGAGTTGGCGGAAGGTGAGGACCGCTTCCTGAAATATAGCGAGACGGTGACCGACGCTTACAAGGGGACCGACATGACAATTCCCCTCTCTATTTCCTATGAGTCGGAGGATGTCATTCTTGACCTTCGCTACAACATCGGTCTGAACAACATCTCCAAGGAGGTTGAAAAAATGCGCAACAATGTCATCACCTTCTCAATTGGATATCGTATTCCTTTGTTGGGAAACTAATTAATTTAGGAGTTAAGGAGCTTATTCAGGAGTAAACTCCTTAACTCCAAAATTTACTCCTTAACAGGCTCCTTCCGTAATCTTTTCAAGAAATCGTCGTGTTGTCTCGAAAGAGTTGTCGGCAATGGTGTCCCAGAAGTTGTGGTATTGCGATGCCTTGTTGTCTTTTAGCGGAATGTCGCTGATGACACGGAACGAGATGAAGTCAACGCCAAACACATGGCACGTCTGTGCTATTGCCGCCGATTCCATGTCCACCGCCACTGCCTCAGGGAAAAGGGAAACTATGGACCGCATCTTCTCCCGCGAGTCAACAAACCAGTCGCCAGTGACGAAGAGTCCGGAGTGAATCCTCGCTGTCACCTCACCATTGAGACTCATCGCCTTCTCCACCAGTTCGGCTGGCGACTTGAATCGAGCGGGCATTCCCTGCACCTGACCGTAAACCGTCTTTCCCATTGCCTCACCGCAATACACGTCGTGGTAAGTCAGCTCTGTGCTAACCACCACATCCTTAACCTCCATTGAGGTCTGTCCGCCTCCTGCGCATCCCGTTGAGATTATGAGCTGTGGGGAATATCTCCTTATCAGTTCTGAAGCGCCTATGGCAGCATTCACCTTTCCTATTCCGCACTTGTGCAGCACAATCTCGCTTTCTCCCAAGCTTCCGGTGGTGAAAGTCCAGTTGCCGTCGGTCTCCACCTTGAGGTTTCCGAGCAGTTCGCTTATCCGACGGAATTCCTTGTCCATCGCTATTATTATACCTATTTTCATTGTTAAAAAGTAAATGTTTCTGCAAAGGTAATACAATTATTCGTGAAAATAGCCTTTTTTGCTGCAATTCTTCATTCTTCCTTCTTCATTCTTCATTTTTTCTTTGTAACTTTGCAGCGTTAAATCAATTATAAAGCAAATGAACACGTTAAGGAAATGTCTGCCAGACCTCTTGGCAGTGATACTTTTTGCGGTTTTGGCGTTTGCCTATTTCTTCCCTGCCGACACCGAGGGAAGGATTCTCTACCGCCACGACTCCGCAGCGGGAAAGGGTGCGGGACAGGAAATGTCGGAATATCGTCAGCGCACGGGAGAGACAACACGCTGGACCAACTCGCTCTTCAGCGGAATGCCAACCTACCAGATGGCTCCCGCCTATGGCAGCGGCAAGGTGCTCGACCAGGTTGCCAACGCCTATCATCTGTGGCTGCCCGACTATGTGTGGTATCTCTTTGCCTATCTCTTGGGCTTCTACATTCTGTTGCGCGCCTTCGATTTCCGCCAGATGCTTGCCGCCTTAGGGTCAATAGTGTGGGCTTTCAGCACCTATTTCCTCATCATCATTGCCGCCGGTCACTATTGGAAGGTGATGGCGCTTGCCTATCTGCCGCCAATGATAGCCGGTATAGTGCTTGCCTACCGAGGGAAATACCTTTGGGGCTTTGTCGTAACGGCAATTTTCGCCGCCCTTGAGGTTCAGGCAAACCATGTGCAGATGACCTATTATTATCTGTTCATCATCTTGGCAATGATAGTGGCTTATCTTGTCGATGCCATTCGCAAGAAGCAGATGGCTCACTTCGCAAAGGCAACGGCCGTGTGTGCCGCCGCCGCTGTCATCGGCATCTGCATCAATCTCTCCAATCTCTACCACACATGGGAGTACAGCAAGGAATCGATGCGTGGCAAGAGTGAACTGGTGAAGAAAAACTCCGCCAACCAGACATCGAGCGGCCTCGACCGCGACTACATCACGCAGTGGAGCTACGGCGTGGATGAGACCTGGACACTGCTCGTCCCTAATGCCAAGGGCGGTGCCTCGGTGCCTATGGTGATGAACGAGACTGCCATGGAGCATGCCGACAACAACTATCTGCCCATCTATCAGCAGATAGGGCAATACTGGGGCGAACAGCCAGGAACAAGCGGTCCCGTCTATGTAGGAGCCTTCGTGCTGTTCCTCTTCGTTCTCGGACTCTTCATCGTTAAGGGACCTATGAAGTGGGCGTTGCTTGCTGCCACAATTCTTTCTATACTCCTGTCGTGGGGACGCAATTTCATGCCTTTCACCGACTTCTTCCTCGACTATGTCCCGATGTATGCCAAGTTCCGCACCGTGGCTTCAATCCTCGTCATAGCCGAGTTCACCATTCCTCTTCTCGCTATGCTTGCCTTGAAGAGAATTGTCGATGACCCACAGGTGCTGAAAGAGAAATTCAACTATGCTGTGGTTAGCTTTGCTGTCACTGCGGGTGCCTGCCTGTTGTTCATCTTCTTCCCGGGAATGTTCGACTACATAAGTTCTTCCGAGATGCACGCCCTGAGCCAGTTCCCCGCCGACCAGCTGCAGCCTCTGCTCAACAATCTTACTGAGATGCGCGAGGCAATGTTCACTGCCGACTGCCGCCGTTCGCTGTTCATCATCTGTGCAGGCTGTGTGCTGCTCTATCTCTATGTTCGTGGAAAGATGGGCAAGCAGTGGCTTGTCGCCATTGTGGCTGTTGTCTGCCTTCTCGACCTTTGGTCGGTCAACAAACGCTATCTCAACGACGGCATGTTTGTGGAGAAGAGTCAGCGCGACCAGCCAATAGTAAAGACTGCCACCGAGGACCAGATACTTCGCGACACATCGCTCGACTATCGAGTGCTCAACCTTGCATCGAACACGTTCAACGAGAACGAGACGTCTTACTATCTGAAAAGCATCGGAGGATATCATCCAGCCAAGTTGCGTCGCTATCAGGAGGTCATAGACGCCTACATCTCCAAGGAGATGCAGAAGCTCTATCCTGCCGTTGCCAAAGCCCAGGGCGATATGACCCAAGTGCCTGGCGACAGCATCTTCCCTGTACTGAACATGCTCAACACCAAGTATTTTATCCTGCCTCTCGAAGGCGGACAGACAGTGCCTGTGCAGAATCCATACGCCTTGGGCAACGCATGGCTTGTGGATAAGGTGACTTACGTTGACAATGCCAATGCCGAGCTCGACCTCGTAGGCAAGATAGACCTTCGCCACGAGGCAGTTGCCGACAAGCGCTTCAAGGAAACCATCGGCGAGGGCGTGAAGCAGGAGGGAACAAGCCTTGTGAAGATAACGAAATATGAGCCAAACCAGCTCACCTACGAGGTTGAGAGTCAGAAGGGTGGGGTAGTGGTATTCTCAGAGAACTACTATCCTGGTTGGACAGCCACCGTGGATGGCAAGGACGTTGATGTTGCCCGTGTGAACTATATCCTTCGCGCCATTAATGTGGCTCCCGGCAAGCACACCGTACAGCTCTCGTTCTTCCCGACTACTGTTGACACCACCGAGCGTATTGCCTATGCCTCATACGCAATCCTGCTTGCGGTCATCGTAGTGTTGGTGGTGTTGAGGAGGAAGAAAAAGTAGTGTAATTATATTTTTTAGGTTTGGTAAAAAAACAGGGTGGTTGGAGCTCACGCTTCAGCCACCCTTCTTAATTGAGACAATTTGGATTTAAATCAGTTGGTTTATTAAGAGGATATGTTTATTTCTCATTATAGAATAAGAACTGGACAGGCGAACTTGGTGTTATGCCGTAGGAAGTCTGATTGCCGTCAACATAGAGGGCAGCTGCCCAGATTTGCATTTCCATTGGATGTTTTGCTGAGGAAACATACTGTCCGAAAGAGTAGTTGTTCCAGAAGAAACGGAACTGCACCTTGTGTGTCGTGCCGCCATATTCCAGCTCGTAGTCGAGGTTTGCAGGACCAATGAGGAACTGTAAAGGTGTAACGTAAACATATTGGATAACGCAATTCAGTGTGCGTGGGCTCAGCTTTGATACAGCCTCTTTCAGCTCGTTGTTGTATGTGATTTTCTCTGCCAGAGCCTTCACAGGGAAGTTGTAGATGGTCATGGTGCTGTCGGTGGTTATTTCCCAGTTCACGTTCAGTGTGTCCTTCTTGTCGTTTACGTTCGCCTTGTTCTCAGCAAGAAAAACAACCTTTCCATTATACAATCCCCTTGTTGCGAGGAAACACTGCTGAATCTCTGCCTCTGTCAGTCCTTGGTAGGAGTTGTCGCTGTCAGAGTTGCATGATGTGAACGACAAGGCCGCCATGATGCAGCCGATGAATGCGATAAATGTAAGTTTCTTCATTTCTTTATTTTGTTCTTGTTATGTTATTTGCATTTATAAACAACCTTCCCCCAAAATCTTGCATGGAAAATGCGGGAACTGTTGCTTTTTTAACTTTCTTTTTAATATTTGTGCAAAATATTGTGCCATACGTATGCTCTGTGGCCATATATAGCCACCACAAGGAAGCAAATCAGCGCGAGGCCGTAGGAGAGGTTTGTTGCAGGCAATCCCCACAAGATGATGTCGGAGTCTATTATCGCCGCCTGCAGCGGAGGGAACACCGAACCGCCAAGGATAGCCATGATGAGTCCTGCTCCGCCCACCTTCACGTTGTCGCCCAAGCCACGGAGGGCAATGCCGTAGATGGTGGGGAACATCAGCGACATGCAGGCGCTCACCATCACGAGGCAGTACATTCCGTTGCGGTCGGTGAAGAGTATCACTCCCGCCACGGAGGCTATGCCCACAATGGCGAGTATAGAGAGCAGACGCCCCGGCTGGATGTATTTCAGGAACCATGTGCAGACGAAGCGGCTCACGGTGAACAGCACCATGGCTGCGATGTTGTATTTCTGCGACAGTATCTCCGCCGCCTTCTCGTCCATTCCCTCGTTCATAAACACGCGCGTGCCGTATTGTATTATGAATGTCCAGCACATCACCTGCGCTCCGATATAGAAGAACTGCGCAACAACTCCCTCACGGTAGTTTTTCATGCTTGCCAGTTCGCGTAGCGACTGCATCAGAGGTTTGCCGCTGTGTGTGTCGCCGCTGTTTGGCATCTTCGTCACCCTTATGAGCACGAGCAGGATTATTATCACCGCACCGATGAATACGTAGGGCTGTATGAGTATGCTCAGGTCGTGCTCCTTCACGAGGTTGAACTGCTCGTCGGTCAGTCCGTTGCGCGTCAGAGTGTCCATTGGACTCATCTTCGCCTGTATGAAATGCATTGCCACCCACAGTCCGGCAAGGCAACCTATGGGGTTGAAAGCCTGTGCGAGGTTGAGGCGTTGTGTGGCGGTTTCCTCGCTTCCCATACAGTAGATGAAGGGGTTGCAGCTTGTCTCAAGAAACGACAGTCCGCAGGTCATAATGAAATAGGCAAGGAGGAACGGGGCGTAGAATCCCATCATCTTGGCAGGTATAAACAGCAGTGCGCCCGCGGCATAAAGCCCCAAGCCGATGAGCACTCCCGACTTAAACGTGTATCGCTGTATGAACAGGGCGGCGGGAAACGCCATTACGAAATATCCAAGATAGAAAGCCACCTGCACCATGGCTCCTTCGGTGACGCTCATTCGGAAAATCTTCGAGAACGCCTTCACCATGGGGCTTGTCACGTCGTTGGCGAAGCCCCAAAGGGCGAAACACGAGGTTATCATGAGGAAGGGAATGAGGAAACTCACTCCGTCTTTGGTCAGCAAACCATTGTCTTTTTTAGGAAGCAGTCCTTTGTTGTCCATATTTGTAGGTTTTTGTTATTTGAGTTAACTGACGTTTTCGATAAGCCAAATGAGCAATTAAGCTCTCGCTCAGTCATTGTCACGGCGAGAAAAGGTCGTATAAAAATCCATCGCAAAATTACAACTTTTTCCGCAATCCTACAAGATATTTCCCATTTTTTACCTATCTTTGCACAAAATTTTGGTCAAAAACTGAATTTAACCTATTGCAAAATGAAAAAGTTATTGTCATTGCCGCCAAATTTGGTGGATAGTTTCCACGACGTTACGGGTGAGAGCCGCAACGAGTTCTTCTGCACCAGCGACCCTCTCGGACATCGACTCGGCAGTGGTGGAGGCACAACGTGGCTCCTCGAAGAGTGTTGGAGAAACGAGGCTCCCGACGTGGAGTTCGACCAGTGGCTACAGAGCGAGAAACGCATCTTGCTCCATGCCGGCGGGCAGAGCCGAAGGTTGCCTTCCTACGCCCCGTCGGGCAAGATCCTCACTCCTGTGCCTGTCTTCCGATGGGAGATAGGGCAGCGCCTGTCGCAAGACTTGCTCCATCTGCAGTTGCCGCTCTACGAGAGACTCATCGAACTCGCGCCCGACAACATTCACACCATGGTGGTCAGTGGCGATGTATATATCCGTGCCTCGCGACAGTTGCCGCCTGTGCCTTCAGCCGACATTGTCTGCTACGGACTCTGGCTCGACTCTTCCATAGCCCGCAACCACGGCGTGTTTGTCTCCGACCGCACCTCGCCGTCGGTGCTGAAGCAGATGTTGCAGAAACCGTCGGTGGAAACACTCAACGACCTGCTGCAGTCCCACTACTATCTCACCGACATCGGCGTGTGGCTGCTCAGCGACCGCGCCGTGCGTCTGCTTGCCCGCCATTCCAAGGACAGCGAGGGAAGGCTTCGCGAGTACGACCTCTACTCGGAGTTTGGCTGCTCCGTAGGCACCCATCCACTCATCGACGAGCCCGACCTGCGCCAGCTTTCCGTAGCCATACTGCCGCTGCCCGAAGGCGAGTTCTATCACTATGGAACCACCCGCGAGATGATAAGCTCCACCCTTGCCGTGCAGAACATCATCAACGACCAGCGCGAGATTCGCCATCACGGTCATAAGCCCCATCCCTCCATCTTCGTGCAGAACTCCCGCGTGGATGTAAAGATAAAGGCGGAGAACACCAACCTCTGGATTGAGAACAGCCATGTGGGCTGCGGATGGCGGCTCTATCACGACAACGTGATTACCGGAGTGCCGGAAAACGACTGGGACATCACCCTCGTCGCCGGACAGTGTATCGACATAGTGCCCATTGGCGACACCGACTACGTAATCCGCCCCTACCGCATCGACGACCGCTTCGATGGCGATTTGCAGCGGAAGAAGATGTTCCCCGTGGTAAGTGGAGCTTTGGACAGGCGAGGCGAGATGGGGGAAATACTCAAGTCGATGCTCGCCACTCAGGACACGGCAAACCGTTTCGACAGCCACCAGATAGAGGGCGACGCCTTCCTCTCCGCCGAGGAGATAAGCGACCGCGCAAATCTCCGCCGCCTCTTCGCCCAGCGACGTGATTTTCGCCGTGAGAACTGGTCAGCCATAGCCGCCAACTATCGCCACAGCGTGTTCTATCAGCTCGACCTTGAAGATGCCGCACACGAATTCCGCCAGCTCAACATCCCCATGCCAGCTCCCATAGCTGCCGATGCCCCGCTGCTGACGAGGATGCACAACGCAATGTTCCGCAACGAAAATCCTTTCATCCTCCTCCGCCAAGGGCTCACCGAGGCTCTTGCCGGCGACAGGCAGTGTCCGCGCATGGCGGTATATTCCGACCAGATAGTGTGGGCGCGCAGCCCGGTGCGCATCGATATTGCAGGAGGATGGACTGACACTCCGCCCTACTGTCTCATGGAAGGCGGCAACGTGGTCAACCTCGCCATCGAGCTCAACGGACAGCCACCGTTGCAGACCTATATCCGTCCGAGCAGCAATCCGCACATCGTGCTCCGCAGCATCGACCTCGGAGCAATGGAGATCATCGAGACCTACGACCAGCTTGCCGACTTCACCCATGTCGGCAGCCCCTTCTCCATTCCCAAGGCAGCCCTTGCCTTGGCGGGTTTCCTGCCCGAATTTTGCAGCGAGCGTTTCACCTCGCTCCGCCAGCAGCTCGAGGCGTTCGGCTGCGGCATAGAGCTGACACTGCTCTCCGCCATTCCCGCAGGCAGCGGACTGGGCACGAGCAGCATCCTCGCCTCTACGGTGCTTGGAGCCATAAACGACTTTTGTTCCTTGGCATGGGACAAGAACGAGATTTGCCGACGCACCCTCGTGCTCGAACAGATGCTCACCACAGGAGGCGGCTGGCAAGACCAGTTTGGCGGCGTGCTCGGCGGCGTGAAGTTGTTGCAGACAGATCGTGGCTTCCAGCAGACACCACTCGTGCGCTGGCTGCCCGACGACATCTTCCTTCAGCCCGAATACAGCAGTTGCCACCTTCTTTACTATACCGGCATCACGCGCACGGCGAAGACGATACTTGACGAGATAGTGCGCCGAATGTTCCTCAACAGCAACAAGCAGCTCGAACTGCTGCGGCAGATGAAGGCTCACACCATGGACATGTACGAAGCCATACAACGTCAGGACTTCCGCCACATGGGACTCCTCGTGCGCAAGACGTGGCAGCAGAACCAGCTTCTCGACAGCGGCACCAATCCCGACGAGGTGCGCCGCATCACGTCGCTTGTCGATGACCTCTGTCTCGGCTACAAACTCCCCGGCGCAGGCGGTGGCGGCTATCTCTACATGGTGGCGAAAGACCCTGAGGCGGCAGCCCGCATAAAGCAAATAATAGGTGAAAACCGCACCAACTCCAATGCCCGATTCGTGGAAATGAAGTTGAGCAAGCGGGGATTGCAAGTAAGTAGAAGTTGAGTTTTTTTTAGTTGACAAGTTGATTTTTTCAAGTTGACGAGTTGACAAGTTGACGAGTTGACGAGTTGACTGTTTTTCGTAATAAGTATGGAGTTTCGTACAATTGTTGATATTGATCGACCCGCGTTCCAGATAGAGCCGATGGAGCGGATGCTTTTCGTTGGGTCATGCTTCGCTGCCAACATTGGACAGCGTTTCGTTGACAACAAGTTTCGAGCCGTGGTGAATCCCTATGGCGTGATGTATAATCCTGCCAGCATTCTCCATACGGTGGAGAAAGTGGTGAGAGAAGGGACGTTTGTGCCGAGGATAGTTTTCTTCACCTTAGGTACAAACCATGTCTATCGGCTCAAGGAAACAGGCGAGATAGTGGATAACTGTCAGAAACGTCCTGCGCGGCTGTTTCAGGAAGAGGAACTCTCGGTGGACGACTGTGCCGACTATATAATGCAGGCAGTCCGGCTGCTTCTTTCGGTGAATCCCGATGTCCACATCGTCCTCACCGTAAGCCCTATCCGCTATGCCAAATATGGTTACCACAAGAGCCAGCTCTCCAAAGCCACACTCCTTCTCGCAGCGGAAAAATGCATAACCAACTCTACACTCTCCTGTCTCCACTATTTCCCTTCCTACGAGATAGTGAACGACGAGCTGCGCGACTATCGTTTCTATCGCGAGGACATGCTCCATCCCACCGACCAGGCAGTGGAATACATCTGGCAACGCCTTCAGCAGACCTGTTTCAGTCCTGCCGCCCTGCGTTGGCTCGACGAGTGGAAGCCCGTGCGTGAGGCATTGAACCACCGCCCCTTCAATCCCGATTCGCCCGAACACAAGGCGTTTGTGGAGAAGACACAAAAAAAGATTGAAGATCTGAAAGCCCGCTATCCCGATTTTATCGTAGTTCTTGCTTCCATATTCTCCACCACCTTGCAGAACGCCCTCATGTTCTTGTCATAGCCATACATGTGGGTCTTGGGACAGGTGCTATGGTTCACTCTTTCGGGCATTTGCAATTTGCAATTTGCAATTTTCCACATACACGAAACACAAT
>CALZDK010000038.1 GCA_945637645.1 uncultured Prevotella sp. | reverse complement strand
ACGAGCTGCATGGGAGCTAATGTGTATTTATAATTTGGGTTCGAGATGGTTTCGAACGGGTTCGAATTGGGTTTGAATTTGGTTCGAACGGTTTGAATAAGCCCCTTGCTTTTCCCTTTTCATTTTTAGCCGCATAAGCCATGTCGGGGTTTATTCTGTTATCCAAAATTAAAGCGAAGCACGGAATGTGCCTCGCTTTTTTTATAATTCAACAGAAAGACCTGCTATTAGCCATGTGCCGGGTTGGGGGACGCAGCCATAGTCGATGTAGGTCTTGTCGAAGATGTTGTTTGCCTCGAGATAGAGCTTGTATTTCGGGGCTGTCCACGAGAGACGGGCATCGACGACACTGTATGGGCTGTATTCCTTCACCGTTCCGTCGAAATCGGTGTAGATGCCACGGCGGTCCTGCCAGCGGAAGTTTATGCCGAGGTCGAGGCGGCTTACGATGTTGAGCTGCAGGTTGGCAACGAGCTTGTGGCGAAGATATTCAAGCGAATACTTGCTCTCCACGGAGGAGTCGATGTCCTTGTCCTGGAACAGATAGTTGTAGGAGGCGTTGAAGGACTTCAATATGCGCTGTGTGGGCACTATCTGACGGAAATTGAGAGTCAACTGAGCCTGAAAACCTGTAGCCTTCACTTCGGTGAAGTTTACCGACTGCCATGGGGCGTCGGGACCGTCGGCGGTGTAGCGAATCCAGTCGATCATGTTTTTCCAGTTGTTGTGATATACGCTTGCCTGAGTGGTGATGCCGTGGTCGGCGTATTTCACTCCAGCCTCCACTGAGCTTATCTCTTCGGGCTTGAGGTTTTTGTCGGCTACGTGTCCTCCCACGGAATAGTAGAGCTCGGTGACGGAGGGCATGCGCAGCGAGGTGTTGTAGTTGGCGAAAATCTTGAAGGAGTCGCCTATGCGGTAGCTTGCGTCAATGCCTGGATAGACCTTCATGTTCATGCCGTTCCACGAGTTCTTCACCGCCACAAGACCTGCCGAGAGTGTGAAGCGGCGCAGCAGGATGTTGTGCTCAACGACGAAGCTGATGTTGGTGCGGTTGATGCCGTGGTCGTAGTAGCGGTCGGTACCGCTGATGTGGTGCGGGTTGTCGAGCGGTTCGCCGAGGTTTCCGCTGAGAAGGTCTTCGTTTCGCAGTTCTGCACCAACGGCAGTGCGTCCGAGAATCCAGTCGAAATAGCCGTTGAGGTTTACGCCGAAGATGTCGGTGCGGTGATAGTTGAACGGATATTTTTCGGCTGCGTCGCGGAAGAGCTCGAAACGGTCGTAGCTGTGGTTCCAGTAGATGGAAGGCTTTAGGTGAAAACTGCCCTTCTTTGTCTCTGCCTGCAGTGCGGTGTAGGTTTTCAGGGTGTGTTCAAACTGGTCGTCCCACTTGGCTCCATAGAATGTGTTTGAGCCAAAGTCCTTCGTGCTCAGTCCTGCATGCCAGCTGACGCTGACGATGTCGTCGTCGTATGTTCCCTGATAGAAAGCCTTTCCTCCGCTGTAGTCGGAATTTAGTCCGCCCGCACTGTTGCGCTGATAGCCATCAGACCGCGAATAACTTCCCGACAGTTGGTTGTTCCACTTTCCCGATGCCACATTAGCCCTTGCCCCTGCAGAGAGATAGCCATAGCTTCCGCCTTCTATATGGGCAGAAACGCTTGATGTTGGTCGCGGACGAGTGACGATGTTGATGGCACCAAGCAGTGAGGAAGTGCCATAGACACGTCCTGCCGGACCTTCAAGCACCTCGATGCGCTCAATCTCACTAATGTCAACGGGGAAATCAAAGGCATTGTGTCCTGTCTGCGGGTCGCAGATGTTGATGCCATTGAGGAGGATTGTGATTTGCTCGTAGTTTCCGCCACGAATACTGATGTCTGTCTGCGCTCCAATAGGTCCACGCTGGCGGACATCTACGCTGGCTACATATTTCAGCAAATCGTTAACACTTTGCACTGGCGCAGCCTGAATGTCGGCACGCTCCAGTACAGTTACCATTCTCGCAGCCTGGGCTCGTGTCAGCGGTGCTCTTGAACCGGTGACGCTCACCTCGTCGAGCGTCAGTTCGCGGTCGGTCTTGTCGGTTGTGTCGTTGTCGATTACTGGTTTCACGCCCACGCCCTCGGCATGAGACTTGGAGAGTGTTGCCACGCTCAGTACTCCAACGACTACCACACGTCCAAGAACTGCAAACAGCGAGTAGCCCTTGCGTCCGAAACGCTTGAACTTGAAGACGCCCTGCTTCTTGTTTGAATTGTAGTTGTACATTGTTTAAATTAATAATGATGATGTTTAAAAAACGGCTGCAAAGTTACTACCAAAATGGTAAATGAGCAAATTTTGGAGCCGTTTTGTAATAAAAATAGAAATTTTTATGGTAAAAACGAAAAAAAACGGGAAAAGATTTGGAGGTTTCGGGAAAAGGCAGTACCTTTGCACTCGCAATAAGGCAATAAGCCGTAAGCACAGAAACATTGGGATATGGTGTAATGGTAACACTGCAGATTCTGGTCCTGCCTTTCCTGGTTCGAGTCCGGGTATCCCAACACAGAAGAGCGCAATCATTCAGGTTGCGCTCTTTTGCGTTAAAAAGCCCAAGTTGATATGAAACAAGTTCGTCCTAAGAAAAATCTCGGTCAGCATTTCCTTACCGACCTTAACATAGCGAAGCGCATTGCCGACACTGTTGACGCTTGCCCGGAAATTCCTGTTCTCGAAGTTGGACCGGGAATGGGGGTGCTCACACAGTTCCTAATGGAAAAACCACGACTTACAAAGGTGGTGGAGATAGACTCTGAATCGGTGGCTTATCTCAACGAGCGTTTCCCGCGCCTGCGCGATAATATATTAGGTGAGGATTTCCTGAGAATGGACCTCACGAAGGTGTTCGACGGCAAGCAGTTTGTGCTGACGGGAAACTATCCCTACGACATATCGTCGCAGATTTTCTTCAAGATGCTCGACAACAAGGACCTTATTCCCTGCTGCACGGGCATGATACAGCGCGAGGTGGCTCTGCGCATGGCGTCTGCCCCAGGCAACAAGGCCTACGGCATACTGAGTGTGCTGACGCAGGCGTGGTACGACGTGGAGTATCTGTTCACGGTGGACGAGACGGTGTTCAACCCGCCGCCAAAGGTGAAGAGTGCGGTGATACGCATGACGCGCAACGAGACCACCGACCTCGGATGCGACGAGAAATTGTTTAAGCGATTGGTGAAGACGGTGTTTAACCAAAGGAGGAAGATGCTGAGAGTGAGCATGCGCCCGCTGTTTGCAGGTCACAACGTTACTGATGGCTTCTTTGCCCACGACATCATGACACGCCGCCCTGAGCAGCTCACGATAGAAGAGTTTGTGGAGTTGACAAACATGGTTGACGCGGAATTGAAGAAGGAATAGGCTTCTTGTATATATAATAAGGTGTAGATGAAACGCATATTTCCCATAATCGTTTGCATGATTGGACTGCTGGCAGTGCTGACAGCTCCAATGGTTCCCCACCATCATCATGGCGAGGAGATGTGCGTTGCCAGTCACGGTCATCACGGTGAAGGTGAGGACTGTACGTCGTGCGTAAAGAACTCGTATGGGCTTGACGTGAAGGCAGGAAGTAACCGCAGCGTTCCCGACATCAGTGTTCTGCCGCTTTTTGTGTTGTTTGGCTATGAATGGCATGTTGATGATGTAGGCATTGACGAATTGCGAAAACACGTCTGCCGATCAACAATATCTGTTCTGCAAGGCTATGGAGGGGCGAGCGGTCTCAGGGCACCGCCGTGTTTTAGTTAAGCATCATTTTTTTTAAGAAAAAATTGTCAGTTAACTAAAACATGAAACATAATGAAACATTTGAACATATTTGGTATCTTGATGGCAGCAGGTCTTTTGTCCGGTTGTCATTCAGGAGAGAAAGGTCATGGAGTTCATGACCATGAAGGAGAAGGGAAGGAAGAACACAACGGTGAGATAGTGATGACCCACGAACAAATGGAGAAGGCAGGAGTGGCAACGGAAACAGTGAGCGCCGCCGACTTCACTGCCGTGATGAAAGCCGCAGGACAGATAGTAAGGAGGCAGGGCGACGAGCAGACCGTGGCAGCCACAATAAGTGGAATAGTGTATTGGAGGAATGCGTCGCTGTCGGAAGGAAGCTATGTGGGAGGCGGACAGGCATTGGCTGACATCACGGCACGCCACTTGCAGGACGGCGACCCGATAGCCAAGGCAAAGGCTGCCTACGAGGCTGCAAAGAGCGAGATGGGGAGAGTGAAGCCGTTGGCTGACGAGAACATTGTGTCGCAACGCGAACTGGAACAGGCAAGGCTAAACTATGAGACGGCACGCGCAGCCTACGAAGGACTGAAGGCATCGAGAAGCGGAAGCGCGGTGGTGACGACTGGCATGGGCGGATATGTGAAGTCGATGCTTGTTAAGTCGGGTGACTATGTTAATGTGGGAGACCCGATAGCCATAGTGACCCAAAACCGCAGGCAGCAGCTTGTGGTTGACGTGCCGGAATGTGCGTATCGTAACATGAGCGATATAAAAAGTGCCAATTTCCGTGCCACGGGCAACGAAAATGTGTATAAGCTCTCGGAACTGAACGGAAAACTCGTGTCGTATAGCCGCACCCTGCCCGAAGGTTCGGCTTATCTTCCTGCTACCTTTGAGTTTGACAACGTGGGCGACATCATTGCCGGTTCGTTTGTGGAAGTCTATCTGTTGCTTAAGCCGAGAAAGAATGTGGTGACAGTGCCTAATTCTGCACTGACGGAAGAACAAGGGCTCTACTATGTGTATGTAAAGCTGCATGACAGTCACGCCCACGAACATGAGGACCACGCCCACGAACACGAGGCTCACGACCACGAACACGAGGGCGAGGAAGGCGTTTTTGAGAAGCGTGAGGTGAAAATAGGGCAAACAGACGGAGTGAGGACAGAGATTGTGGAAGGGCTGAAGGCTGGTGAGACTGTGGTTGCGAAAGGCGCTTACCAGGTGAAACTTGCCGCATCGTCTTCTGTAATACCCGAAGGTCATAACCACAACCATTAAAAATCTGACAGCCATGTTGAACAAGATAATTAGATTTTCACTTAGCAATCGTCTCGTGGTGCTTGTTGTGGGAGTGCTGTTGACTGTTGGAGGGCTCTACACCGCCGACAATATGGAAGTTGACGTGTTCCCCGACCTCAACGCACCTACCGTGGTGGTGATGACAGAGGCTAAGGGAATGGCTGCCGAGGAAGTGGAAAGGCTTGTGACATTCCCTATAGAGACAGCGGTGAACGGCGCCACCGACGTGCGTAGAGTGAGGTCGTCATCGACCAACGGCTTTTCTGTGGTTTGGGTAGAGTTCAACTGGGGGGCTGACGTCTATCGTGCCCGCCAGATAGTGACTGAAAAACTGTCAACCGTCAGCGACGACCTCCCGCAAGGCATTGGAAGCCCTACACTTGGACCTCAGTCGTCGATACTTGGCGAGCTGATGTTCGTGTCGCTCACGTCGGACTCCACCTCGCTGCAGGAGCTCCGCACTTTGGCAGACTGGACCATACGCCCCCGACTGATGGCGTCGGGAGGAGTGGCGCAGGTGGCAGTGCTCGGAGGCGACATCCGTGAATATCAGATACAGCTCAGTCCGGAGCGTATGAAACACTTCGGCGTGGGGCTTAACGAGGTGATAAATGCCGTGGGCAACATGAACCGTAATGTTGCAGGAAACACGCTTTATGAATATGGCAACGAGTATATCATAAGAGGGTTGTTGTCAACCAACGACACTCGGGAGATAGGAAAGGCGGTGGTGAAGAAGTCGCCCTCAGGGGCTCCCATCCGTCTCGACGCGATAGCGGAGGTGAAGGTTGGAAACCGTATGCCACGCATGGGAACAGCTTCGTATAATGGCAAGCCGGCAGTGATGATGACAGTGACGAAGCAACCTTCCGTTCCGACACTCGAACTGACCGAGGCTCTCGACTCAACCATCACCACGCTGAGGAAAAACCTTCCCGCCGACGTGAAAGTGTCAACCGACATCTATCGTCAGTCGCATTTCATAGAGAGCAGTATCGACAACGTGAAGAAGGCATTGATAGAAGGAGGAGTGCTCGTTGTGGCAATCCTGTTCTTGTTTCTCATGAATGTGCGAACAACGCTGATTTCGCTTGTCACCATTCCTCTTTCGCTGCTTGCTGCCATTGTGGTCTTGCATCTCATGGGCTTGACAATAAACACGATGAGCCTTGGAGGAATGTGCATTGCAATAGGATCGTTGGTTGACGACGCAATAGTTGACGTGGAGAACGTGTATAGGCGACTGCGTATAAACAGAATGTTGCCAGAGGGTGAACGCCAATCGGTCATTGACGTGATATTCGAGGCGTCGAAGGAAGTCCGACTGCCTATTCTCAACTCCACACTGATAATAATAGCGAGTTTTGTGCCCATCTTCTTCCTGTCTGGTATGGAGGGGAGAATGTTGCAGCCTCTTGGAGTGGCGTTCATAGTGGCGCTTTGCTCATCTACCGTGGTGGCACTGACAATGACACCTGTGATGTGCAGTTTCCTGCTCGGAAAGGGAAAGCTGAACGAGACAGGACGTGAGCCTTTTGTGGCACGCAAACTTAAGGGCGTTTATGTAAATGCCTTGGGATGGGCAATAAGCCACAAACGCACGGTGGTGGCAACGACAGCGGTGGCTCTCGTGGGGGCAATAGCGGTGTTTACAGGTCTTGGAAGCAGCTTCCTGCCACCGTTTAACGAGGGGTCGTTCACCATCAATGTCAGCACCTTGCCCGGAATATCGCTCGACGAGTCGGACAAGATTGGTCGCAGGGCGGAAGAGCTGTTGCTTTCTGTTCCGGAGATAAAGGTGGTGGGAAGAAAGACGGGACGAGCCGAATTGGACGAGCACGCCCTCGGAGTGAACACATCGGAGATAGAGGCTCCATACGAGCTGAAGGACAGGACAAAGGACGAACTCCTTGCCGACATACGCCAAAAGCTTTCGGGAATACCCGGAGTGAATATAGAGGTAGGGTCGCCCATAAGCCACCGTATTGATGCCATGCTGTCTGGCACGAGGGCAAGCATTGCGATTAAGGTGTTCGGTCCAGACCTTAACCACATATTCAAGATTGGCAATGAGATTAAGGCGTGTGTAAAAGACATAGAGGGAGTGGCGGACCTGAATGTGGAACAACAGGTGGAACGACCGCAGCTGACCATTAAGCCCAAGCGCACGATACTTGCAAAATATGGTGTCACGATGCCTGAATTTGTAGATATGATAGAAGTGCTGCTGGAAGGTCGCGAAGTGTCGCAGGTGTTTGAAGGAAACCAAACCTTCGCACTGACAATGAAGGTGGACGACGCCAGCCGACAGAGCATCTGGGGCATACGCCATCTGATGGTTGATGCCGGAGGAAGAAAGGTGGCTCTTGAGAACATTGCCGACATAACATCGACTGCAGGACCTAACACCATAAGCAGGGAAAACGCACAGCGAAAGGTGGTGGTGTCGTGCAACGTGGCTGGGCGTGACCTCATTGGTGTGGTGCGCGACATACAAAAGTCGGTGGATGAGAAAGTAGCCATGCCAGAGGGCTACCATGTGGAATACGGTGGACAGTTTGAAAGCCAGCAGAAGGCTTCACGCACTCTCACCGTTGCCTCGCTGCTTTCGTTGCTCGTTATCTTCATGTTGCTGTTCAGCCAGTTCCGTAGCATGAAGCAGTCGGCAGTGGTGATGGTGAACCTTCCGTTGGCGCTGATTGGCGGAGTGGTGGCGATATGGATGACGAGTGGAGTGATAAGCATTCCGTCGATAATAGGTTTCATCTCGCTCTTCGGCATTGCCACCAGAAACGGAATGTTGCTCGTGTCGAGATATAATGACCTTCGGGAAGGAGGCATGACACTGGAGCAGAGCGTGATGCAAGGCTCGGCTGACCGATTGAACCCAATACTGATGACAGCCTTGACTTCTGCCTTGGCACTTATACCGATGGTGATAGGAGGCGACTTGCCAGGCAACGAGATACAAAGCCCGATGGCAAAGGTGATTCTCGGCGGACTGCTGACCTCAACGCTGCTCAACGGATTTGTAATTCCGGTGATGTATATGCTTATAGAAGGTAAAACAAAAGATAGACAAAAAATATAGTTTTATGAAAAGATTTTCATTATGGATTGTTGCTATCATTGCAACAACACCGCTATATGCACAAAACGGCATAGAAGGTGTACTTGCCGAAATAGAGGCGAACAACACAACGCTGAAAGCCTTGAAAAAGTCGGCTGAAGCCCAAAAGAGGGAAAACCATGCGGAGAACGCTTTGGCTGACCCGGAAGTTGGCTACAACAGACTTTGGGGCTCGCCGGGAACCATAGGCAACAGAACGGACGTGAGCGCAAGCCAGGAGTTTGACTTCCCCACCATAACTGGAGCGAAGACAAGCGTGGCGCGACGCAAGGACGACATGGTGGATTGGCAGTACAAGGCGGAGCGTGCTGCAATACTGCTTGAGGCAAAGAAAGCTGTGATCGACGTCATTTACTATAATAAGTATTTGGCAGAACTGGAACGAAGGTTGAGTCATGCCAATGCAATACACAGCGCACAGAAGCGCAGCCTTGAGGCAGGAGCGAGCAACCAGCTCGAATACAACAACGTGAGCCTGAACCTTTCGCAGATAGTGACAGATATGAAAAAGGCGGGAGCTGAACGTCAGGCTCTGATGGCACAGCTTGCCAGACTGAACGGCGGACAGCCTCTGAAGGTGACGGAAACAGAATATTCGTTGCCTGACCTGCCTGCCGATTTCGACTCGTGGTACATGCAAGTGGCTGCCGCTCACCCTTCGGTGGGATTTGCAGAGAGCCAGACGGAAATGAGCCGCAAACAACTGTCGGCAGCACGCCAGTCTGCGCTTCCCTCATTCTCGCTCGGATATATGAGCGAGAAGACCATGGGCGAACAGTTTCAGGGAGTTACCGTAGGACTGAGCGTGCCACTGTGGAGCAGCGGGCGACGCATAAAACAGGCAAAGCGGGAGAACGAGGCTGCCAATGCCATGCGTGAAGACACAAAGGAACAAATCCGAGGCGTGCTCAACGAGCGATACACGCGTGCCAGGGGACTGATGACTGCGGCAGAGGAAACGAAAAAGGCTTTGGCGAAAGCCGACAACAGCCAGCTGCTAACCAAAGCCCTTAAGGCGGGTGAGATTTCCATTGTGGAATATCTTGTGGGGCTGTCGTACTATTACGACGCCATCGACAATATGTTGACTATCGAGTGCGACTGCCAGAAGGCTTGCGCTGAGCTGACCGACTTCCTGCTTTAGCGGCAGGACGCTTGGTGGCAGCCGACGGTTTCTTTGCCTTGTCGGCAGACTGGCTGTCGAGGGCAATAGCCTTCAGAATCCTTACATCTTCCAGCGGACGGTCATTCTTGTCGGTGGCTGTCTGCTGGATTTTTTCTACCACGTCGAGTCCTTCGACAATCTCGCCGAAGACGGTGTAGCCGCCGTCGAGATGAGGAATGCCGCCAACGGTCTTGTAGGTTTCACGCATCTCTGGAGTGAGTTTCACACGGTAGCCGTAGAGAGTGTCGAGGCGCTGCTGCATCTTGTCGAGCTCGGCATCGGTGAAGGTCTTTCCCCAAGCCAAATAGAAGTGGCAGGCGCTCGACTCGCGGTAGGGATTGTCGCTGTCGGGTTCACGTGCGGCGGCAAGCACACCACGGCGATGGAAGATTTGCGGAAGGCGAAGTTCCTGCTCAACGGTCCAGTCGAGGTCGCCCTCGCCAAGGAAGGCTCCAGGTTCGGCGTTTTTGCTCTTCGGGTCGCCACATTGAATCATGAAGTCCTTTATGACGCGGTGGAAGAGCAGCGAGTCATAGACATGGAGGTTGACGAGCTTCAGGAAGTTGTCGCGGTGGAGCGGTGTCTCGTTGTAGAGTTTCAGGCGGATGTCTCCTGCCGTGGTTTGAAGAAGCACTTCCTTGCAGTTCTCGCATTTTTGTGCGTTGACAGTGACGGTGAGTGTCAACAGGATTGAAATCAGAATTGTTTTCATATTGTGTCGATTAAAATTTATTGTGTTCAAAACAGCTTAAATACAGGTGCAAAGTTAATTAAAGACGTTGATAAATCAAAATAAATACCTGAAAAAGTTCTTTTTTATAAAAAAAATATTACCTTTGCAGAGCAAAAGAAGTTTTTGGTTAATCATTATCCCATAAAAAAATAAAGGAATGGAACTCTTCGGTTTGGAAATTCATGCTTGGTTCACCATCGTCACCGTGGTGGTGATGTTCGGATTGTTGTTGAAAACAAAACTTCCTGTGGAAATCGTTTTCCTCGGAGGAATGGGAGCTCTCTTGGTGAGCGGTTCATTGCCTGTAAAGGAGGCTATTTCGGGATTCAGCTCTGAGACGGTGGTGGTCATTGCCGTGATGTTCATTGTGGTGACAGGCCTTGTGCATACCGGTGTGCTTCAATGGGTTGTGAAAAACCTGCTTGGACAGCCGAAAGGTTATGCCCGTGCCATAACGAAACTGATGCTCCCCGTGGCTGTGCTGAGTTCGCTGCTTAACAACACAACAGTGGTGATGTTGTTCATCAATGTTGTTAAGATGTGGTCGAAAAAGCTGGGGATAACACCATCGAAGATGCTCATACCGTTGAGCTATGCAGCGGGACTCGGTGGAGTGTGTACGATAATTGGTTCGCCCACCAACCTTGTGATAGCAGGCTTCTATAAGGAGAAGACAGGAGAGGCCGTTTCTTTCTTTGAGCCTTTGTTGCCGGGATTGTTCTGTGTGACAGTGCTGATACTCTCTGTTATTGCCATGCGACGACTGTTGCCTGACAGGAAGTCGCCGGAAGAGTCGTTTGAGTCCATCAGCGACTATACGGTAGAGTTGCTTGTCCCCACGGAATCAAAGATAGTCGGAGCAACGGTAAGCGAGTGTGGTCTTGGAGGCATCAACGGCGGACGACTGATAGAGATTGTGCGTTTCGACAAGGAGATTATCTCGCCTGTTCTTGACGAGGAGTTCATCTTCGGCGGCGACAGGTTGATATTCAGTGGAGATGTCAGCTCCATATTGGAGCTTAGGAAGAGTCATGAACTTGTTAGTGCTACGCAACACGTTTACAAGTTGGACGATGTTGACAAGAAACGCAAGATAAGCACAGCATACGTCACGTTTACGAGTAGTCTTATTGGAAAGACAATGGAGGAAACGAATTACGAGCGCGACCATGACATGGTTCTTGTGGCAGTGGCACGAAGCGGGGAACGTATAGAAATGAGCCCTCATGAAGTGGTGCTGAAGGCAGGTGACACGCTGATGCTCGAAGGAAGGCGGATAGACAAGGAGGGAATGAAACACGATCTTCATTTCTTCGACTCGGAGAATATTGCCAATTACAGTGTCAAGACAATAGTTTCCACTCTCATCATGCTTGCCATGATACTTCTTGCAGCCCTTGGCGTCCTTCCGTTGCTCAACGCCTGTTTCATAGCCGCTTTCGCCATGTTGCTCACCAAGTGCTGCAGCATAAGCCAGGCAGAGCGGAACATCAACTGGAAGGCGCTGATGGTGTTTGCGGGCAGTATATGTTTTGGAAAGGCTATAGAGCATACGGGACTGTCGCAACTCCTGGCTGAGGCGTTGCTTGGCGTTTGCGGCTCCGATCCGATAGTGGTGTTGACAGCCATCTGCCTTGTCACAACATTTGCCACGGAATTTATTAGCAATACCGCCACTTCAGCTATGTTCTTCCCCATTGCCTATAACGCGGCATTGACCCTTGGGTGCGACCCGATGGCTTTCTGCATGGGCTTGATGGTTGCGGCAGCGTCGAGTTTCGCAACTCCTATAGGTTCGCCTACTCACATGCTGGTATATGCGCCTGGAGGCTATCGGTTTGTCGATTTCGTAAGGATTGGCTTGCCGATGAACTTCATAATTCTTGCCGCAAATGTGTTTATCGTGAGCCTATTGTATTTGTAATACAGTTAAACTATGTATAAAAGACGATTAGAAGTGGTTTTCTTTTGCATATATGAAAAAAAACGCATATCTTTGTCGTCGTTTTTATGAATAAGAAACAAAAAATATATATTTATGAGCAAATTAGTAATAAACAACTATGAGGATTTTGCCGCCATGCTCGGCAAAAATCTTGGCATCTCCGACTATGTGGAACTGACACAGGAGCGCATCAACCTTTTTGCCGACGCAACACTCGACCACCAGTGGATTCATGTAAATCCGGAAAAGGCAGCCGTGGAGAGTCCTTACAAGACCACCATCGCACATGGCTACCTCACACTGTCG
>CALZDK010000037.1 GCA_945637645.1 uncultured Prevotella sp. | reverse complement strand
TCATGGAACCTGCCTATGGACGAGATGATGCGCGTTATTGACAATGCCATCAACGAGGGCTACACTATTGCATGGGGTGGCGACGTGAGCGAAGAAGGCTTTACACGCAAGGGACTGGCATACGCCTACGACGTGAAGGAGATGGAAAGCTTACAGGGCAGCGACATGGCAAAATGGATGCGCTTGGAGAAGTCGAAGAAAACAGCACTCATCGACTCGCTCGGCTGCACCGTACCCGAGATTACTCCTACTCAGGAGCGCCGCCAACAGCGCTTCGACAACTGGGAACTGACCGACGACCACGGTATGCTCATCTTCGGCATTGCCAAGGATCAGAACGGCAAGGAATATTACATGGTGAAGAACTCATGGGGTGAGACAGGTGACTACAAAGGCATCTGGTATATGACCAAGGCATTCATAGCCGACAATACCATGGACTTCATGGTAAACAAGAATGCTATTCCAAAGGATATCCGCAAGAAGTTAGGAATATAATATAGATGTGAGAAGTAAGAGGTGAGTGGTGAGAGATTTGTGAAAATCAGAATTTAAGGCAGACACTGCGCAGTGCAGTAATCTCTCACCTCCCACCTTCTACTTCTCACTCTTTTTTTAAAAAATCAAAAAAAACACACCTCTTTTGCTAATATATTGATTTTTATTTGTAACTTTACACGCAGATTGTACACACTTGAACAATCTGCGCCAGGTACAGAAGAAAATAAAAACAATATAAATGCATTTCAAATGGAATTACGACACACCTACATCCGAAAGAAAACAGGCAGCTAAGGAATTAGCTGACAAAATCGGTATGAGCCCGATTTTGGCGGACCTGCTGATAAGGCGAGGCATAAAGACCGAATCAGCGGCAAAGCGTTTCTTCCGACCGATGCTGAGCGAACTTATAGACCCATTCCTTATGAACGACATGGATATCGCAGTCGATAGACTTAACGATGCCATGGGGCGTAAGGAACGTATCATGGTGTATGGCGACTACGACGTAGATGGCTGTACTGCCGTGGCATTGGTGTATAAAGTGCTGCAACAGTTCTATTCCAATATAGAATACTACATCCCCGACCGCTACGACGAGGGATATGGGGTGAGCCGCAAAAGCATCGACGAGGCTAAGGAAAAAGGTGTAAAACTCATCATCGTTCTCGACTGTGGCATAAAAGCCATAGACGAGATTGCCTATGCCAAGGAACTCGGCATAGACTTTATTATTTGTGACCATCATGTGCCTGACGAGGAAATGCCGCCCGCTGTAGCTATCCTCAACCCCAAGCGCAAGGACTCCACCTATCCATTCCACCATCTCTCAGGTTGTGGCGTGGGCTTCAAGTTCATGCAGGCTTTCGCCAAAAACAACGGCATCCCGTTCTCACGCCTCATGCCAGTGCTTGACTTCTGCGCCGTAAGCATTGCTTCGGACATAGTGCCAGTAGTGGGCGAAAACCGCACTTTGGCTTTCCATGGGCTGAAGCAGCTAAACCAGAACCCCTCCGTTGGTCTCAAGGCTATCATCAAGATATGCGGGCTAATGGGCAGGGAGATAACCATGAGCGACATAGTGTTCAAAATAGGACCGAGGATAAATGCCTCCGGACGAATGCAAAACGGTAAGGAAGCTGTTGACCTGCTTGTGGAGCGCGACTTCAAGACTGCCCTGCTCGAGGCGAGCCAGATAAACGGTTACAACGAGCAACGGAAGGACATCGACAAGCAAATGACGGAGGAAGCAAACCTTATCGTGTCGAAACTTGAAAACCAGCAGCACCTCTCCTCCATAGTCCTTTCAGGAGAGAACTGGAAGAAAGGTGTCATCGGCATTGTTGCCTCAAGGTTGACAGAAATCTACTTCCGTCCAACAGTAGTGCTTACTGTCGTTGACGGCATGGCAACAGGTTCGGCTCGTAGCGTTGCAGGATTCGACATTTACGATGCCATAAAGAGCTGCCGCGACCTCTTGGAGAATTTTGGAGGACACACCTATGCCGCAGGTCTCTCCATGAAAGTCGAGAACATACCTGCTTTCAGGAAGCGCTTCCAGGAATATGTCAATAAGCACATACTGCCAGAGCAGACGCAGGCAATTCTCGACATTGAGGAGGAAATTGACTTTAAAGATATCACAAAGAAGATGCTCACCGACATAAAAAAGTTTGCTCCGCATGGTCCCAGTAACCCGAAACCTCTCTTCTGCACTCACAATGTCTATGACTACGGAACGAGCAAGGTGGTGGGAAGGATGCAAGAGCACATCAAGCTGGAACTTGTTGACAGCAAGTCGAGCAACGTGATGAACGGCATTGCCTTCGGACAGAGTAGCTCCGCACTTTTCATAAAGAGCAAGCGCAGCTTCGACATCGTATATACCATAGAGGAGAATGCCTACAAGCACGGCGAGGTGCAGCTTCAGATAGAGGACATAAAGCCATCGAACATTGAAGGTTGAAGGTTTTAACAGTGAGAAATATCGAACGATACTGCAGAAATACTGGCACTACGACGATTTCCGCAGTATTCAGCTCGACATCATCCAAAGCATAGGGGAAGGACGCGACACGCTGGGACTCATGCCCACAGGCGGTGGAAAATCCATCACGTTTCAAGTCCCAGCCTTGGCTGTCGAAGGGGTGTGCATTGTCATCACTCCACTCATCGCCCTCATGAAGGACCAGGTGGAGAACCTGCGCAAGCGAGGCATCAAGGCGGCAGCCATATATACAGGAATGTCGAGAGACAATATCATCTCCACACTCGAGAACTGCATCTTCGGTGCCTATCGCATTCTCTATGTCTCGCCCGAACGTCTTTCCTCCGAGTATTTCCTACACAAGATTAGCCATGCCAAGGTGAGCTTCATCACAGTAGATGAAGCCCACTGCATAACGCAATGGGGTTACGATTTCCGACCTTCCTATCTTCAGATAACAGATTTCCGCAAGCTGTTCCCCGATGTGCCTGTACTGGCACTCACAGCTACGGCAACACCCGAGGTGGTAAAGGACATTCAGCAGCAGTTAGGTTTCCGGCAAGAAAATGTGTTCCGCATGAGTTTCCTCCGCCCTAACCTTGCCTACATCGTGCGAAAACCTGTCAACAGGCTCGAGGACATGGTGTATTTGCTCCACAACATCGAAGGCAGTGCCATCGTTTATGTGCAGACAAGAAAGAACGCCTGCGAAATAGCAGAACAGATTTGCTCCAAGGGTATAAGCGCCACATATTATCACGCTGGACTCGACACTACGGAGAAAAACAAGCGTCAGGAAGCGTGGAAACAAGGAGAAATACGCACCATGGTGGCAACAAACGCCTTTGGCATGGGAATCGACAAACCCGACGTGCGCCTTGTTATACACCACGAATGTCCGACAAGCATAGAAGCCTATTTCCAAGAAGCTGGTCGCGCCGGACGCGATGGCAATAAGTCGTACTCTTTCCTCCTCTACGACAACCACGACAGGGCGCGACTTCTGAAAAAGATAAGGACAACCTTCCCCGACAAGGAATACATCAGGAAAGTTTACGACGACATTGCCTACTTCTTCCAAATAGCTGTTGGAGATGGCTACAACTGCCGTTTCGAGTTCAACATCCAACAGTTTTGCCGCAATTTCCGACATCACCCGACCATGGTTGTACCTGCCCTGAACATTCTCGACCAGGCTGGCTACATAGAATACGACGTGGAGGAGGAAAATATGTCGCGTGTAAAATTCATCCTCGAGCGCGAAGAGCTATATCGACTGCGAAACAACTCACCCAAGGAGGATGCCGTGGTAGAAAAGTTGCTCAGAACATACGGCGGATTGTTCGTTGACTATATGTATATTGATGAGAGCTATCTTGCCGAGCAACTTGGCATGGAGCGTAACATGCTCTATTTTATTCTGAAAGAGCTGAGCCAGAAGCGAATACTCCACTACATACCACGCAAGGTAATACCACACATACGCTACAGGCAACGCCGAGAGGAAAGCCAACGCATTGTCATTCCGCCAAGAGTTTATGAACTGCGCCTCGAAAAGGCCCTGCAACGCACCAAATCGATCATTGAATATGCGGAAAACAACAATAAATGCCGCAGCCGACTCCTTCTCGAATATTTTGGAGAGCAAGCCAACCACGACTGCCAATCATGCGATGTGTGCAATGCTCGTAAACCACATCCCAAAGGCGACAAATGGCAAGAGGCTTTCAACATCGTGAAGCAACACCTCGCCGACAAACGTCCACACCCCATTGAAGAGCTTACACTTCTCGACATAGAACCAAGCCTGCTTGCCGACATTCTGACTTTCTTGACACACGAGGAAACAATATCATTTTGCAATGGCGACATTGTTTTGCTGTAAGAAAAAAATAGGTTGGAACAGGACGTTCCAACCTATGTAAATTAAAACCCAAACAAAACGAGACTGCAAAAAGGCAACCTCGAGTTGTAAAATCACCGCAAATATACGAACTTTCCTAATAAACTCCAAATAAAAAGAAAGATTTCTCACTTTTTTAACACTTTCAGCAACAAAACAGCAAAAAAAGTGGGAAGAATTATGTTTCGCAAGGTAATAACTTATGTTTCGTATTTGCTCAATCTCTATGGAATTAATAACTCGTCAACTATAATATAATAAGGTGAAAACAAGTTTGGATATTGTAAATTGGGAGGGAGAGGCACTTTTTTGTGTCATTTCATAAAAAAAACAGCCAAAAAATTTGTAGTTTCAAAGAAAATGTGTAACTTTGCAGTGTTAAACATAAAAACATCAACAAATATGAAGATACAGAGCAACAATACATGGTGGTGGCGTAACTCGAGATTAATATAATCGCGGGATACGAAGCTGTGTACGTTGTTCAAGCAGATAGACACAAGGCTCATCGTTAACGCGGTGAGCCTCTTTTTTTTGGAAATAATTAATAAAACGCAATATGAAGAAAACATTTTTGGTTGACGAAAAAGGCTTTTATGGAGAATTTGGAGGAGCTTACGTTCCGGAGATTCTCTATGCCACAGTGGAAAAGCTCAAGGAACAATATTTGCCAATTCTTGAGTCAAAGGAGTTTCAAGACGAGTACATGGCACTTCTCAGAGACTATGTCGGCCGCCCATCACCTCTCTACTTCGCAAAACGAATGAGTGAGCGCTACGGCTGCCAACTCTATCTCAAGCGCGAGGATCTCAACCACACTGGAGCACACAAAATCAACAACACCATCGGACAAATACTCTTGGCAAAGAAGATGGGAAAGAAACGCATCATTGCGGAGACAGGAGCAGGACAACACGGAGTGGCAACAGCCACGGTGTGCGCACTGATGGACATGCCTTGCGTAGTTTATCAAGGAGCTCTCGACGTGGAAAGGCAACATACCAACGTGGAGCGTATGAAGATGCTCGGTGCTGAGGTAAGACCGGTGAAGACTGGTAACTGGACACTTAAGGATGCTACCAACGAGGCAATACGCGACTGGTGCTGTCATCCCTCCGATACATTCTATATCATCGGTTCCACTGTTGGACCTCACCCCTACCCCGACCTCGTGGCTCGTCTGCAAAGCATCATCTCAAAGGAGATAAAGGAACAACTGCAAGAGAAAATCGGTCGTGACTACCCCGACTACCTAATGGCTTGCGTGGGAGGCGGATCAAACGCGGCAGGCACCATATACCACTATATTGACGACGAGAGAGTGAAACTCGTGCTTGCAGAAGCTGGCGGACAAGGAGCTGACACAGGTCACACCGCGGCAACTATACACGCCGGTCGCCTCGGTATTCTCCATGGCTCACGAACACTTGTCATGCAGACACCCGACGGACAGATAATCGAAGCAGAGAGCATCTCAGCTGGACTCGACTACCCTGGAATAGGCCCTATGCACGCCAACCTCGCTTCGCAGCATCGTGCCACAGTATATAGCATCAACGACGACGAGGCAGTACGTGCCGCCTACGAACTTACACGCACAGAGGGAATCATTCCCGCACTGGAGAGCGCACACGCCCTCGGAGTGCTGCCAAAGATGAAGTTCAAGCCCGAAGATGTTGTGGTGCTGACAGTAAGCGGACGTGGTGACAAGGACGTTGAGACCTATTTGTCAAACAAAAAAATGGCGGGAGAATATGGCAATTTCTGAACGAATTCAGGAATTGCATTAAAGAATTAAAAATTATTGTTCTTGTTTATGGATACAGAGTTCAAATATCAAACGGCGAGCCGCACATTGCTTGCCGACCTATATACACCAGTGGGCATCTACATGCGACTCAGGGACATCTATCCCCAGAGCGCACTCATGGAGAGTTCCGACTATCACGACCCCAACAACAGCCACTCATTCATCGGCATCAACCCGATAGCATCGGTGGCCATCAGTCACGGCGAAGCCATCTGCACCTTCCCAAACGGCGAGACAACACGCCACGAGGTGAACAAGGAATACAAGTCGGACAAGGCAATAAACTCATTCATCAAACGCTTTAAGGTAGAAGGCGAATACTCCTTTTACTGTGGGCTTTACGGTTACACAGCTTTCAACGCGGTACGCTATTTCGAGGACATCGCCGTAAAGGATACAACCATGGAACGAAACGATGCTCCCGACATGATGTATATTCTCTATCGAGACATAATCGTATTCGACCATTTCAACAACAAACTGACAATAATCACCATAGGCGATGAGTCGGCTCTCGACGATATCTACAGACAGATGAACAAGGCAAACGTCCACGCCTACGATTTCCATCCCGTTGGAGACACCACTTCACCACTCACCGACAACGAGCACAAGGCAAACATCCGCCGCGGCATAAAGCACTGCCTCCGTGGCGACGTGTTCCAAATTGTCATCGCCCGTCGTTTCATTCAGCGCTACGAGGGCGACGACTTCAAACTCTATCGAGCGCTACGCTCCATCAATCCTTCGCCCTACCTCTTCTATTTCGATTTCGGTGGCTTCCGCATCTTCGGTTCCTCGCCTGAGACACACTGCAGGATAGAAGGACGCAAAGCCTATATCGACCCCATTGCGGGAACTACCAAGCGAACAGGCGACGCAGAGGCAGACCGCAAGGCCGCGGAATATCTCCGCAACGACGCAAAGGAGAATGCCGAGCATGTGATGCTCGTTGACCTTGCGCGCAACGACCTTAGCCGCAACTGCCACGAAGTGAAAGTGGATTTCTACAAAGACTTGCAGTATTACTCCCATGTCGTCCACCTCGTGTCGCGCGTCAGCGGTACACTTGATGAAGGAGCCGACCCTATAAAGGCATTCATCGACACATTCCCTGCCGGCACTCTCTCAGGTGCCCCCAAGGTGAGGGCAATGCAGCTCATCAGCGAGATAGAGCCACACAACCGAGGTGCCTATGGAGGTTGCATAGGATTCATCGGCCTCGACGGAAGCCTAAACCAGGCAATAACCATCAGAACCTTTGTCTCACGCAACGGCGAGCTGTGGTTTCAGGCTGGCGGCGGCATCGTGGCGAAGAGCGACGAGGAATATGAGCTGCAAGAGGTTAACAACAAGCTCGGCGCACTGCGAAGGGCAATAATAGTGGCAGAAAAAATGTAGTCATCATGAAGATAGTAATAATAGACAACTACGACTCGTTCACATACAACCTGAGTCATCTGATAAAAGAGATTGGAGCCGACGTTACCGTGATACGCAACGACCAGTTCACGCTCAACCAACTTAAGCCGTTCGACAAGCTAATACTTAGTCCAGGTCCCGGAATACCTTCCGAAGCAGGTCTCTTGCTCGACGTGATAAAGACCTACGCAGGCCAGAAGCCCATTCTCGGAGTATGTTTAGGTCATCAGGCCATCGGCGAGGTGTTCGGAGGCACTCTTGAGAACCTTAGCGACGTCTTCCATGGTGTAGCCACGGAGGGCACACAGTTCTCCAACGACTACATCTTCGACTCGCTGCCCAAACGCATCACCATGGGACGCTATCACTCCTGGGTGGTGAGCCGCGAGAATTTCCCCACCTGCCTTGAGGTAACTGCAGTGAGCGACGAAGGACAGATAATGGCACTGAAACACAAGAACTTCGACATCCACGGCATTCAGTTCCATCCCGAATCAGTGCTCACCCCCGAAGGCAAGACTATTATAAAAAACTTCATTGAGCGCCAATGAGCTTTAATATTTTAATCCTTTAATTTCAAAATAAGATTTTGACATCATGCAAACAATGAAAGATATCCTCAACAGAATGTTAAATCATGAGGAACTGACAAGAGAAGAGACCAAGAACATATTGGTCGGCATCACAAAGAGTGAATACCCCAACGAGCAGATTACAGCACTGCTTACCGCACTGCAGATGCGTGGCATAACAGTAGATGAACTCTTAGGCTTCCGCGACGGAATACTCGAAACCGGAGTTCCTGTGCCTCTCGACTGTGACCGCTACATCGACGTGGTAGGCACAGGCGGCGACCGCAAAAACACATTCAATATCTCCACCACATCGTGCTTCGTCATTGCAGGAGCAGGCTACAAGGTGGCAAAACACGGCAATTATGCGGCAACAAGCACCAGCGGCGCATCAAACGTAATTGCAAACCACGGCGTAATGTTCACCGACGACATCAACAAGCTCAACCGCTGCATCAACGAGTGTGGCATAGTCTATCTCCATGCTCAGCTCTTCGCCAAGGCAATGAAGTTTGTTGGTCCTATCCGCAAAGCGTTGCAGTTCCCAACATGCTTCAACCTTCTCGGTCCCATCGTCAACCCCTCAAAGCCACAGTGCCAGTTGCTCGGCGTAGCCAATCTCGACCAGATGCGCCTCTACAACAACGTGTATCAGAAAATCGGTATCGACTACGGCATTGTCAACAGCATCGACGGTTATGACGAAATATCGCTCACCGGAGACTTCAAGGTCACAACAAACTGCTACGAGCGAATATTCAATCCCTCCGACCTCGGTTTCGGCATCACAAAGCCTGAAGAACTACGTGCCGGCGCAGATGAGAAAGAGGCAAAGGAAATCTTCGACAATGTGCTTGCCAACACTGCCCTTCCAGCACAAAAGAACGTGGTGCTCGCCAATGCCGCCTTCGGCATACAAGTGCTCGAAAAGGGGAAAAAGGACATTGCGGAGTGTGTTGAGATAGCCCGTGAGTCGATTGACAGCGGCAAGGCTCTTGCCACATTCAAGAAATTCGTTGAGCTTAACTCATAACTATGAAAGACGTATTAGAAGAAATCGTTGCCCACAAGCGCGTTGAGTTGGAGATGTTCAAGCAACTGCTGCCTGAAAAGGAACTGTATGCAAAGGTGGAGGCAATCCTTGGCGGCGAGTTACCATCGATGAGGAAGGCTATTGTGGAGTCGTCAACAGGCATCATAGCCGAGTTCAAGCGGAAGTCGCCATCCAAGGGCTGGATAAAGGAAGCCGGCAAACCCGACATCATTCCCCTCTCCTATCAGCAGAACGGAGCTGCTGCCATTAGCATCCTCACCGACGAGAAATACTTCGGCGGACGCGACGAGTTCATCGTAAAGGCACGCCAGTCGGGAGTTACCATTCCTGTGCTCTACAAAAACTTCGTAATCGACGAGTACCAGCTGTTCCAAGCCCGCCTCTGCGGAGCCTCTGCAGTGCTGCTTATTGCAGCCGAACTGACAAAGTCTGAATGTAGGAGTCTTCTCAACATGGCTCACGAACTGCAGTTGGAGGTTTTGCTTGAGATGCACAGCGAGCCAGAATTGGAATACGCTGAACTTGAGCCCGACCTCTGCGGCATCAACAACCGCAACCTCGGCACCTTCATCACCTCTGTAGATAACTCCTTCCGCCTTGCCTCCCTGCTGCCCGCAGAGGCTGTGAAGGTGAGCGAGAGCGGCATATCCAATCCCGCCACCATACGCCAGCTTATGCAGGCAGGCTTCAAGGGTTTCCTCATCGGCGAGAGTTTCATGAAGCAGGACAATCCCGGCGAGGCTCTTGCGAAATTCACTGAAGAGATATGATAATCAAGATATGTGGGATGCGGGAACCCGACAACATCCGCACCGTGGCACAAACAGGCATCGACTGGATGGGCATGATCTTCTGGCCTCGCTCGTCGCGCTATGTCAGCGACCTCACCGTTGCCGACGCCATTCCCGAAGGCATCGTCCGTGTGGGAGTATTCGTTGACCAGCCCATCAACCTCATTGCCGACATTGCCCTAAGATGCCGCCTCAACATCATTCAGCTTCACGGCAACGAGAGCATTGAGATAATCCGAAAGACAAAGCAACACCTTGGCAATGGAGTAAAGCTGATGAAGGCAATAAGCGTTTCCTCTGCCGACGATATAAAAAAAGCAGCAGACTATGCCGAAGCAGTGGACTATCTGCTCTTCGACACCAAATGTCAAACAGTCGGGGGAAGCGGCTGTCAGTTCGACTGGTCGGTTCTCTCGCAATACCGAGGTTCCACGCCCTTCCTCCTCAGTGGAGGCATAGGATCCGACGATGTCGAGGCTGTCAGCCAGTTCCGTCACCCGAAGATGACAGGAATAGACCTCAACTCAAAGTTCGAGGTCGCCCCAGCCCACAAGGATGCCGAAAAACTTTCGTCATTCATTAACGAAGTAAAATTAAAGTTCCACAACTATGAATAAAATTAATGAACTGTTCGCCAACAAAGGCGACCGCAAACTCTTATCCCTCTACTTCTGTGCAGGTTGTCCGCAACTCGAATGTACGGGAGAAGTAATAAAGACAATGGAGCGTCGTGGCATCGACTTCATTGAGGTCGGCATTCCCTTCAGCGACCCGATGGCAGACGGTCCCGTCATACAAGATGCCGCCACCACTTCGCTTCGCAACGGCATGTCGCTAAAGAAACTCTTCAGCCAGCTGTCCGCAATTAAGGACGAGGTAAACATCCCTCTCATTCTCATGGGCTATCTCAACCCCATACAGAACTACGGTATTGAGCCTTTCTTCAAGAGCTGCGTGGAGACTGGCGTTTCAGGAGTCATCATTCCCGACCTTCCGTTCAAAGACTACCTCGACGAGATAAAGCCCGTTGCCGACAAGTACGACATTCGTGTCATCATGCTCATCACCCCTGAAACGAGCGACGAACGCATCCGTTTCATCGATGACCATACCGACGGTTTCATCTATATGGTTTCTTCCGCTGCCACCACAGGAGCTCAAAAGAGCTTCGATGAGAGCAAGCAGGAATATTTCCGTCGCATCAACGCCATGAACCTGCGCAATCCCCGCATGATAGGTTTCGGCATCAGCAACAAGCAGACCTTGGAGAGTGCTCAGGCAAACGCCGCAGGAGCCATCATCGGCAGCAAGTTCGTCACCCTGTTGAAGGAGAGTAAAAACGCCGACGAGGCCCTCGACAAGCTCTTCGACGCACTGTCGAAATAAAAAGGCGTTGCATGCTAAATATACATTTAAAAGAACTTTTTTCTTAAAAGCGCTTTGCGCTTAAAGCCCCTTCATAAAGGCATCTTTAAGCACGAAGCGCTTTTATACAAGCCAAATTATTTCAGTTCCGTTATCCTCATCTTTCCATCAAACGAGACAACGGTGTCGAGGAGGTAGCTTGTGGTGGCTTCAGGAATGCCGATGATGGTCTCGAAATGGCATCCTTCCTTGTCAATGCTCGAGAAGTGGATGTCGCCGAGAATCGACTGGTTGAGGAAGTCTTCAGGCACATGCTTGACATATACCTGTTTGGTAATGTCGCTGGAGAACAGCTTGTCGGTACCGTGATATACGCTGACGTGAATGATGTTGTCGTAGAACACGTTATCCACTGCCACGCCATCGTCATTATACACCCTCTTAAGCACCTTGAACTTTGTTGGGTTTACTGTTATGTAGCAATGGTAGCGTTCGTCGGCAAAAGTGACAACGGTGTCACGCTTCACAACCTCGTTTACCACGGAGACCTGTGCTGGCTTTTTCTCAAAGGCGATGTTGTCCTCTTGGGAATCACTTCTGTTGAGCCGCAGTTCCTCCCCATTTTGGTTTTTGAACACTAAGATATTCTCCGACAACGACACTATTGGATAGCTCGTGGGGGGCTCGCCGATGACGAGAGAATCGCCGACGACCTTGAACCTTGCCGGTTGGCTTGTGCTGTCGGGATAGAAAATGGAGTCGCCCTTAATCATGAAGTTCACTTCCAAGGTCTCGCCGTCCACCCACACTCCCTGCAGCATCTTCATTGCCTTCGTGTTTTCCTCCGCATGTGCTTGTGTCTGCATTTTCTGCTTGCATCCCATCGCAAGGGAGAGCAAGAAGACAAGCAAAATAGGTTTTAATTGTTTCATTTACCAATACAATGATATGTGAACCCGTTCTCATGCAACTCTTCTATGTCGAAGATGTTGCGTCCGTCGATGACATACGGTGCGCGCATTGCCTTGCGTATGACAGCCCATGTGGGAAGACGGAACTCTTTCCACTCGGTGAGAAGTAGCAGCGCGTCGGCATCGAGCACAGCGTCATACATGTCGCGGCAGTATGTTATTGGTGCGTC
>CALZDK010000036.1 GCA_945637645.1 uncultured Prevotella sp. | reverse complement strand
CATTTATGCAACGACTCCTCCCAATATGGAATCTCCATGTCGTAGGTTTCCTTTATCTTAGTCTTGTCCAATACGCTGAAATGCGGGCGGTTAGCCGGTGTGGGATATTCGCTTGTGTGAATCGGACGCACCTTGCAGGTAGTGATGCCAGCTATGCGGTGTATCGCCTTCGTGAAGTCGTACCAACTTGTCACGCCCTCATTAGAGAAATGATACACACCTGGTTTTATGCCCTTTTCCACAGCAGTCATTATTGCCTTCGCAAGGTCACCGGCGTATGTCGGAGTGCCTATCTGGTCGAAAACCACACCCAACTCTTCCCTTTCCTTTCCCAGTCGGATCATTGTCTTCACGAAGTTGTTGCCAAAAGTGCTGTAGAGCCATGCAGTGCGTATCACCATCGCACGCTTGCAAAACTTCTGCACTCCCAACTCCCCAGCCAGTTTGGTGCTGCCATAGACACTGTCGGGCGACGGTGTGTCGGTTTCCACGTATGGCTTATGTGCCTTTCCGTTAAACACATAGTCTGTTGACACCTGCACTATCCATCCTCCACGCTTTTCCACCGCTGCAGCCAAATAGGCAGGAGCCACGGTGTTGAGTGTTGTGCAAAGTTCCTTGTTGTCCTCTGCCTTGTCCACTGCCGTGTATGCGGCACAGTTTATTATGCCGTCAATCTCGTTTCTGCCAACAAAATCTGCCACTGCCAACTGGTTTGTAATGTCCAGTTCAGCCACGTCGGTGTTGAAGAAGCGGTGCTGTCCGTAGTCCTTCTCCAGCAGCTGTATCTCGTTTCCAAGCTGCCCATTGCAGCCTGTCAATAAAATGTTCATATTCCAATCTTTTTTTAAAAAATCAACCTTAATCAATCAAAACTCCAACCCTTCTTTCTTTTCCTTGAAATAGTAGTCGTTCAACATTCCCACCAGTGTGGTTATTTCCTTCACCGCATGCATAGTGTCGGGACTTATCTCCTTTTTCTGCAGTCGGAGCATCATCAGCCCGTAGAGCGAATTGAAACATGTCTCTATCTCGTTCTCCTCCTTGTTTGCCCCTCGGTTGCGCAGTTCCACTATGTAGGGCAGCACCTTGTAGTACTCCGACGTGTAGAACGGGAATTTCGTGCTTTCCAGCAGTTGCGCGTGCAGGTCGGCAAGCATTGTCAGCGTCGTCTTGTTTATCTGCAGATGTCCCTTCTCGCGGCATCCCTCCTCGTTCATCATCCTGATAAGGTTTCCAAACCAGTCGGTCTCTTCCTCCTTCTGCTCGTCGGTGTAGTCAAACTTGTCAATATACTCCCTTCGGATTCTCGGAAGCGAACATCCGAAAGCCCTGATGGTGTCTTCCACCTGCCACATATATAATATATACTCGGCAATATTTGTTTTTCGTAATTCCTGAGCGATAAACATTACTTCTTTCTCCTTAAAACCCTATTCGTTAATTGTTTATTCCAAAAAACCTGTAAAGGTTGGTCACCGTGCCCAAAAACATGATGATGGAACACAACACCACGATGGAGCCAATGACCTGATTAATCAGCCTTATTCCGTTGTCGTCGAACTTTCCGCGTATCTTGTCGATGAGCCAAGTGAGTCCAAACCACCACAACAAGGCTCCGAATACGATGCTCGCAAAGCCAACAAGCATCTCAAACGGATGGTCGGGCATTACAAAGGCAAACTGGGCGAAACACGCCACAAAAAGGAAAATAATCAGCGGATTGGAGAACGTGACAAGAAAGGCGGTCATTCCGTTGTGGAACAGCGTACCCTTTCCGTTGCCCGAACGGTGTATCTTCTTCGTCGGGTCCGACTTGTAGGTGTAAACACCAAATGTCAGAAGCATTATGCTGCCCACTATCTGCAGGTACATCCTTGTCTGCTGGTTGCTCAGCACGTCCATCACATAGCTCATTCCGTAGCCGGTGATGGCTGCGTATATCATATCACTTAGCGCAGCGCCAATACCTGTTATAAAACCATACCACCTGCCCTTGTTCAGCGTTCGCTGGACACACAGCACTCCCACCGGACCCATTGGAGCCGATGCTATGAGGCCTATCAACATCCCCTTGAAGATGAAATTTAATATATCAATATGTATCTGAAACGGCATAACGAGTGCAAAATTGCAAATTTTTTGCTAAATATACAAGTTTTTTGCCCTATTTTTTTGAATAATCACATATTTTTCATAACTTTGCTGCCAAAATCGCAGAACTATCTATAAAATATTAACTCATATAACAAAACAATGAACGCGCAACCAATTATGAAGCCGTATGTCATCGGCTTGGACTTGGGTGGAACCAATTCCGTTTTTGGCATTGTCGATAGCCGTGGAGACATTAAGGCTACAACAGCTATAAAGACACAAGGATATGAAAACGTGGAGGACTATGTAAACGCCTCCGTAGAGGCCTTGCAGATAATAATCGACCAGGTAGGTGGCATTGAGAAAATCAAGGCTATGGGAATAGGTGCACCTAACGCCAACTACTATACAGGATGTATTGAGAAAGCTCCAAACCTCGTGTGGGGCAAGGGCATCGTACCACTGGCAAAGATGTTCAGCGAACGCCTCGGCATTCCTGTTGCCATGACAAACGATGCCAACGCGGCAGCCATCGGCGAAATGGCATACGGCGTGGCTCGTGGCATGAAGAACTTCATAGTCATCACTCTCGGCACTGGCGTAGGTTCAGGCGTTGTAGTGAATGGACAGCTCGTCTATGGCAGCGATGGCATGGCAGGTGAGCTTGGCCACGTCACCATGGTACGCGGCGAAGAAGGTCGCCCATGTGGTTGCGGACGAACAGGTTGCCTCGAGGCATACTGCTCTGCCACTGGCGTGGCACGCACAGCAAGAGAGATTCTCGCCAAGACTGACGAGCCTTCACTCCTTCGCGAACTCAACCCAGAGACTATCACCTCGCTCGACGTCAGCATCGCGGCAGGCAAGGGCGACAAGATTGCCAACGAGATATTCGAGTTCACAGGCAAGATGCTGGGAGAGGCATGCAGCGACTTTGCCGCATTCAGCAGCCCAGAGGCGTTCATCTTCTTCGGCGGATTGGTAAAGGCAGGCGACCTCATCATGAACCCGATAAAGGAAGCCTACAACAACCACGTCCTCAACATCTTCAAGGGCAAGGCACAGTTCCTCGTCAGCGGACTCGACGGCGCATCGGCAGCAGTGCTCGGCGCAAGTGCCATTGGTTGGGACATTCAGTAATTAATGATTATATACATCAAAAAAAAACCGCCAAGAAATATAGCTTAGCGGTTTTTTTATGTTCAATCTTTCAATTGTTCAAATCAGATAGGGCTCACGCACTACCCTTGTGTATGCCGCCATTACAAGGCTACGAGTTTTGCTTAAATGTAGAAAGGAAGAGGTATGGGGATGAGGTGTGGAGATAAAAAAAATGAAGAATATTTCATTCTTCATTCCTTAAAAATTCTGTACTTCCCATACGATTATGTGAAAAGTTTGAGCCTCTTGTCGGATTCGAACCAACGACCCCGAGATTACAAATCACGTGCTCTGGCCAACTGAGCTAAAGAGGCGGGTGGGCAAGCTACTTACATCGCGCCGCTACAACCAACTACCTTTGCTACGTTCCCGTCCTGGAGGATTCGAAGGGAGCTGGCCGTGCAAGACTTGCCCGTCTTGCTTGAAAGCGGGTGCAAAGGTAGGAAAAAAATCGGAACTGTGCAAATAAAACGAGATAAAATTGCAAAGAAACACGATTTTTTTGCAAACATTATGCTATCTCGCATTTTTTTTGTATATTTGCACTCCATATTTATTAATGTATAGATGACGACACCCGAATACGTACAACTTCGTGCCTTCGCACGCGTGGATGGCACATACTTAGGAATACTGTGGATAGTGAGCTTTGCCTGCTGCATAATAGGAATGGAGCACCCTATGATTAGTTTCATTGGCTCGGTCACAGCACTGGCAAGTCCTTTCTTCGCAGCGAGAAGGCTGTGGAAGTTTCGCGACGAGGTGCGCGAGGGACAGATCTCCTTCCTACGGTCCATGGCATACTATATGCTGATGTTCTTCTACGCTTCGGTGCTCTTCGCCCTTGCTCAGTATATCTACTTTGCCTTCATCGACGGAGGATACATGATACGCGAGTATATTGGGCTAATGGCAACTGACGAGGCAAAGACCATGATGAAGGCCTACGGACTCACCGCAAAGCAGGTGAGCGACAGCCTCAACGAACTGGCAAGCACTTCGCCGATAATGATAGCCCTGAACATTATGACGATGAACATAACCATCGGCATTCTGCTTAGCCTGCCAGTGGCAACTCTGACAAGAAAGAAGAAGGAAGGGGTTTGAATTTAGTTTGAATTGGGTTTGAATGGTTTGAATGGTTTGAATTGGGTTTGAATGGTTTGAATGGTTTGAATTTAGTTTGAAGGGGTTTGAACTTGGTTTTAGTTTTGGTTTTAGTTTTGGTTTGAAAAATGAGGATATGAGAAAACTTATAATAGCACTTGCAGCGGCTATTGCAATAGGAAGCTGCACGGAAAGAAAAGTTCCGGAAACACAGAAAGACGAGCAACGCAAAATAGACCACATGCTGAAGAACATGCGCGACACCGACTCGATTGCAAATCTCGCGGAGAAATACCACGAGACAGAGAACTTGTTTGCAGAGGCTGCTGCATATAGGGAACTGGGAAAACGACTGCGCGAGGCAAGCAACTTCACAAGGGCTATAAAAGTGCACAAGGAAGGACTGAAAATTGCGGAGAAGATATGCGACACAACGCTTATAATAAATATCCTCAACAATCTTGGCACAAGCCACCGAAGGCTCGGCATAATGGACGAGGCTGCCTCATACCACTATAAGGCACTCTCGTACAGCGACAAATACAGCGACCAAGACTCCAAGACGACACTGAAAAACCGCGTCGTCTCGCTCAACGGCATCGGCAATGCCATGATGTCGCTCGGAAACTACGAAACCGCCGACAGCATATTCCGCCAGGCACTTGAAGGCGAGAAAACACTGAACAGCGAACTCGGTATGGCAATAAACTACTCCAACTTAGGTTCACTGCAGGAAAAGAGGAAAAACTTCGACTCCGCCATGGTCTATTACCAAAAGGCAATGGGGATGAACATAAAGGCGAAGTCGCGTCTCGGCATATCGCTATGTCACACACACATAGGTCAACTGCACGAGAAACGCAACAGGTTAGACAGTGCCATTGTGGAGTATAAGAAGGCATACGCCATTATGAAGGACAGCCGCGACCTCTGGCATTGGCTTGCCTCGTGTCTTTCGTTGGCGCGCGTGAACATTGTGAAAGGGGAACTGAATGAGGCTTGGGACTACCTCACCAATGCAGACAAGACGGCAAAAGAGATAAAATCAATAAGACACCAGGCACAGGTGTATAATCTGAAATACCAGTGGTTTAAGAAAAAAGGCGACAAGGGAAACGCCCTCGACGCTTATGTGAAATGCCGTGAACTGGACGACAGCGTTGTTAACGAGAAAAACCAGAGCCATGTGCAGAACCTCACCATGCAGTATGAGAGGCAACAAAAGCAACTCGAGATAAACAAAATAGAGAACGAGCTGAACAAGAAGAAATTGGAATCTGCCTACATCGCCTTCATTGCCGTGACTGTTGTGACCTTGTTGCTCGCCATTCTCGTTATCACGCAGACAAGATCTCGCCGGCAACTGAAACGAGCCAAGGACGAGATTCTCGAAGCCTACCAACAGACAAAATGCGCCTTGGAGGTGAAAACCTCGTTTATGAAGAGTATAAAGCACGAGGTGCGTACACCGCTCAACGGAATAATGGGATTCTCGCAGGTGCTCTCGTCGATGGTGGAAGGCGACGACCTGCGCCACATGACCGACATAATAGAAAAGCAGAGCATACAGTTGGCAAAGATTATCGACGACATTCTCGAAACGGCGGACATTGACAGCCAGACTCCAAACATAACGCAGGTGAGGATAGACGACATCATGAAGACAGCTCTTGCCCAGACACAGATGAAGGCAAAGCCTGGAGTGGAACTGAGCTACAACACCACGGACGCCGACCTCGTTGTTGCCACCGACTCTAACATGCTGGAGCGCGCACTGATGCAGGTGCTCGACAATGCGGCGAAATTTACCGCCAAGGGACACATAGACTTAAGCACCTCAACAGATGGCGACTCACTCACCATTGAAGTGAGCGACACTGGATGCGGAGTTCCGATAGACAAGCAGGAATGGGTGTTCGAGCAGTTCACCAAGGTGGATGAGTTCATCCCCGGAACGGGCATGGGACTTACCCTCTGCCGCGCCATCATGACGCGCCTTGGAGGCAAGGTGTATATAGACAAGACCTACACCAAGGGCTGCAAAATCATAATGGTTATTCCCTCGAAATAGCCTAAAAGAGTAAAAAAACGTCATTATATTATATAAAAGAGGTGAAAAATATGGCGGTATGAAGATTTTTCAGTAATTTTGCAGCCAAAAGAATTCACCCTTATGGATATTTCAGTTATAATACCCCTCTTCAACGAGGAAGAATCGCTGCCGGAGCTCTACGCATGGATTGAGCGCGTGATGAAAGCCCACGGCTACAGCTTTGAAGTTATTTTCGTCAACGACGGTTCCACAGACACCTCCTGGGAGGTGATAGAACGGCTTGCTACAGAGTCGGAAAACGTTAAAGGCATCAAGTTCCGCCGCAACTACGGCAAAAGCCCTGCACTCTACTGCGGATTTGAGCAGGCACAGGGCGACGTGGTCATTACCATGGATGCCGACCTGCAGGACTCTCCCGACGAGATTCCAGCCCTATACAAGATGATAAAGGAGGAGGGCTACGACCTCGTTTCAGGCTACAAGCAGAAACGCTACGACCCGCTGTCGAAGACCATACCCACAAAGCTCTTCAATGCCACGGCGCGGAAGATAAGCGGCATAAAGAACCTCCACGACTTTAACTGCGGACTGAAGGCCTACCGCCGCGACGTGGTGAAGAACATAGAGGTGTATGGAGAGATGCACCGCTACATTCCCTATCTGGCAAAGAACGCCGGATTCGACAAGATTGGAGAGAAGGTGGTTCACCATCAGGCACGCAAGTACGGCAAGTCGAAGTTCGGGCTCAACCGCTTCTTCAATGGTTACCTCGACCTCATAACGCTCTGGTTTCTCAGCAATTTCGGCAAGAAGCCAATGCACGTTTTCGGTTTCCTTGGCACCATAATGTTCTTCATCGGTTTTATTTCGGCTTTCGTCCTGGGAGCCGACAAGCTCTGGTGTCTCGCCCACGGCATTCCGCAGCGTCTCGTAACCGACTCACCCTATTTCTACATCGCTCTCACGATGATGATGATAGGCACCCAGCTATTCCTCGCCGGATTTGTGGGCGATCTTATTAGCAGGTCTTCGTCAGGACGAAACGACTATCAGATAGAGGAGGAGATAAGATGCGGCGAATGACAATTGCACTTATTGCCTTGACGGCAATGACTGCCTGCACCTCAATAGACTGTCCTGTGGAGAACAACGTGGCAACGCTATACAAACTGCAGAAAGCCGACGGCACACAGGACACGCTCCACGACACGCTCACTGTGCTGACTCGCCTTGCGCGAGGCGTTGACACCGTGATTCTGAACAAGAGCGTGGAGACAACGTCGTTCCAGCTTCCCATAAGCTACACCAACGCAGCCGACACATTCACCTTCGTGCGCAAGAGCGACACTCGCGAACTGACCGACACCGTATGGATAGAAAAGACCAACCTGCCACAGTTTGAGTCGGTGGATTGCAAGCTGGTGTATTTCCACGACGTAACGTCGCTGAGACACACACGCAACGGCATCGACTCAATATCGGTAAAAAAAGGACGAATAGATTATGACTCAAATACAGAAAACTTCCACATCTATTTCAAGACTGGCATTTAGTCTGCTGCTCCTCTTCGCCGCCACTGTGGCACAGGCACAGGGAAAGCTATTCTCGCTGCAGAAGGACTCCGTGCCTCTGTTCAGAGGTTTTGCCGTGTCGGTGGATATTGCCGGACCGTTGGTAAAGGCGATGAGCGACTACGGCGAGATGGAGGGGTCTCTGCGCATCAACCTCCACGACCAGTATTTCCCAATAGTGGAGATAGGCTACGGGGAGGCAGACCACAACAACGAGGTGACCCAAATATCCTACTCCACCAAAGCTCCATACTTCAGGGTAGGCTGCGACCTCAACCTCCTGAAAAACAAGCACACTCCAAACCGCATCTACGGCGGCCTTCGCTACGCCTTCACCTCATACAAGGTGGATATGGCACGGCCAGAGGTTTCCGACCCCATTTGGGGTTCTCCGACGTCGTTTGAGATTGTGGGCGAGAGCTGCAACCAACACTGGGCGGAGGTGGTGATAGGACTCGACGCAAAGATATTCGGTCCGCTCCACCTTGGATGGAACGTGAGATACAAGCGCCGCCTTGCCCACAAGGACTGCAGTGCGGGCAAGACGTGGTATGTTCCCGGCTACGGAAAATGGGGAGACACAAGATTGGGAGCCAACTTCAATGTCATTATTGATATATGAAAAACAAAAAACTGATTTGGCAACTGCCTTTCCTCGTGGTGCTGATCGTTGGCACCGTGGTGATAATAAGGCGACAAGGCTCCATTCCATACCAGAACAACAAGGGAATGGTGTTTGGCACGACCTATAACATAACCTACCAGTGCGACTCCGACCTCCACGCAAGCATCAAGGCAGAACTGCAGAAGGTTGACGAGGCACTGTCGCCTTTCAACAAAAGCTCCATAATCACTGCCGTGAACAACAACGACGACGTGGAGGTGAACGACATGTTCATAGATGTGTTCACCCTTGCGCAGAAAATTTCAGACGACACTGGCGGAGCTTTCGACATCACCGTAGCACCGTTGGTTAACGCATGGGGATTTGGATTCAAGTCAGGTACAGCTCCCACAAAACAGAACATCGACAGTCTGAAGAACATCATCGGCTACAAGAAGGTTAGACTCCATGGACGCCGAATAGTGAAAGACGACAAACGAACCATGCTCGACTGCAGTTCCATAGCCAAAGGCTACGGAAGCGATGTGGTGGCACGACTGCTGAAAAGCAAGGGTGTGGAAAACTACATGGTTGAGATAGGAGGAGAAATAGTTACAAAAGGCATCAGCAAAAGGAGGTTGCCATGGAAAATAGGTGTTACAAAACCTGTTGATGACTCACTGTCGGTAAACCAAGAGATACAAAGCGTCATCAACGTCACCGACAAGGCAATGGCAACAAGCGGCAACTACCGCAACTTCTACTACAAAGGCGGTAAAAAATATGCACACACCATAGACCCGCACACGGGCTATCCTGTGCAGCACAACATACTCTCATCGACGGTGATAGCAGCCGACTGCGCCACTGCCGATGCCTATGCCACAGCCTTCATGGTGATGGGTATGGAAAAGGCACAGGAGCTTCTGAAGCATCACCCTGAGATAATGGCGTATTTCATCTATGCAGACAACGACGGGAAGAACAAGACATGGTTCTCCGAATCGCTTAAAGGAAAAATTGTTGAAAAATAACCTATGGCAGAGTTAAGGATTTACGATAGACTATCACAGTTTCCGCTCTTTCTTGGAATGAGCCACAACGACATCATGGAGCTTGTGGCGCACAACCGACTTGACTTTATCAAGATGCCAGCGGAACAGACAATAGTGAAGGCTGACGCGCCATGCGACAGTCTGGTGATGCTCGCCAACGGGCAGATAGAGTCTGTAACAGAATCCGCCGACCACAGCTATTCTGTAAAGGAGGTGTTCAACTCGCCCTACACACTTCAGCCTGAGAACCTCTTCGGTTCGAGCCAACGCTACCGCAGCACCTTCACCACATCCACACGATGCAACTTCATAGCAATAGAGAAGAAGGAACTTGTGGCTATGTTTCAGAAATTTGAGACCATCCGCCTGAACTATCTCAACATTCTCGCCACAATGTCACAAAAGACGTTGCAATCCGTATGGCAGAACAAGGGAGGAACAGAGCGAAGCCACATCATACACTTCATGGCGAACCACTGCCTACGCCCCGCAGGACACAAAGTGTTCAGAATACTTATGACAAGGCTCTCGGAAGAGATAAACACAAGCCGGCGCGACGTCTCTGCAGAGCTAAACAAAATGCAGAACGAGGGGCTGTTGAGCCTCGCACGAGGTCAAATCACCGTGCCTTTCATGGAGCGGATTATAACTTTATAGTTAAAAAATACTTATTAAATAAGGTGTATGCGATATTTTTGCTAATTTTGCACACTAAATGGCAAAGAAGAAAACAGTATGAATGAAAATATGATAGAATCGGAACAGGAGCCAAAGCGCAAGAACCCGTTTTTCGAACCATACGACACACCACACGACACCGTGCCGTTTGACCGAATAAGAATAGAAGACTACGAGGAAGCTTTTGTAGAGGGAATACGCAGAGAGGACGAACAGCTGGAGAAGATAATCAACAATCCGGCTAAACCCACGTTCGACAACACCATTGTATATCACGAGGAAGGCAAGGAGCACTACTACGACCTGCTCTCAAGGGTGTCAACAGTGTTTTTCAACATGCTCAGCGCAAACACCAACGACGAGATGGACGCGCTGGCACAGAAGATTCAGCCCATGCTGACAAAACACGCCAACGACGTGATGCTCAACAAGGACTATTTCGAGAGGATAAAGCATGTACACAGATTCCACCGCATTCTGACCAACGAGGAAAAACAGCTGCTCGACAACGAGTTCGACGGATTCGTAAGAAGCGGTGCACTGCTCGACGAGGCAGGGAAAGAGCGCCTGCGCCAACTGACCGAAGAGGCAAGCATGCTCTCGCTACAGTTCTCGCAAAACCTGCTCAAAGACACCAAGGCTTTCACACTCCACATCACCGACGAGGCAGAACTCGACGGACTGCCTGAAACAGCCCGTGAGGCTGCGGCGCAAGAGGCAAGAGAGCAAGGCAAGGAAGGTTGGATATTCACTCTCGACTTCCCAAGCTATAGCCCGTTCATCACCTACTCCACCCGCCGCGACCTTCGCCAAAAAATGTATATGGCAAAGAACACTCTCTGTTTCCACGGCAACAGCGAGGACAATCAGGAAATATGCAAGAAACTTGTCAACATACGACTTGAGCTCGCACAGCTGCTCGGCTACCCGACCTTCGCCGACTATGTGCTGAAAAGACGTATGGCATCAAACAAGCGCACTGTCTATAAACTGCTCAACGACCTCATAGCCGCCTATAGACCAACGGCACTGAAAGAGTCTAACGACATAAGCGAGATGGCGAAGAAACTCCTGAAGCCAGAGAATGCTATAGAGAGAATAGAGCCGTGGGACACACCTTTCTACTCTCACAAGCTGAAGCTGAAGAAATACAAGATTGACGCAGAGATGCTGCGCCCCTATTTTGAGCTAAGCAACGTCATAAAGGGAGTCTTCGGACTTGCCACCCGACTCTACGGAATAACATTCAAGGAAAATACAGACATACCGGTATATCATCCTGACGTGAAGGCCTACGAGGTGTTCGACAAGGACGGATCATACCTTGCAGTGTTCTACGCCGACTTCCACCCACGCAAGGGAAAACAATCGGGAGCCTGGATGACAGAGTACCAAGGACAGTGGATTGACAGCAAGGGAAAGAACGTGCGACCACACGTCAGCGTAGTGATGAACTTCACAAAGCCTACGCCGGAAAAGCCTGCCCTGTTGACCCTCGGCGAGGTGGAAACTTTCCTACACGAGTTTGGACACGCACTGCACGGAATGTTTGCCAACACACGCTTTGAGAGCCTCAGCGGCACAAATGTTTGGTGGGACTTCGTTGAGCTTCCGTCACAATTCATGGAAAACTATGCTGTGGAGAAGGAATTCCTACAGACCTTTGCTTTCCACTACCAGACGGGCGAGATGCTACCCGACGACCTGATAAAACGAGTGGTGAAGAGCCGCAACTTCAACATTGCGCTCTCCTGCCTGCGACAGGTGAAGTTCGGACTCATAGACATGGGCTTCTACACCCTCACCAAACCATTGGAGTCGGCGGAAGACATAAAACTGCTCGAACGGAAGTCGAGCCGCGAAGCTGAGCTGAAGCCAGACACAGCAGAACGTCTCAATACCTGCATGACAGTGCAGTTCAGCCACATCATGGCTGGCGGATATGCCGCTGGCTACTATCGCTACCTCTGGGCAGAGGTTCTCGATGCAGACGCATTCTATGTGTTCAAGCAGAAAGGCATCTTCGACCAGGAAACAGCACAACGATTCCGCGACAGCATTCTCTCAAGAGGTGGCACTGAACATCCTATGATCCTCTACAAGCGCTTCCGCAAAAAAGAACCTACCATAAAGGCACTGCTGAAACGAAACGGAATAAAGAATTAAAGCAGTATCCTCAGGTTTGAATGGTTCGAATTGGGTTTGAATGGTTCGAATTGGGATTGAATGGTTTGAGAGGTTTGAGGAGTTTGAAATAAAGTTATTGAAAAAACAATG
>CALZDK010000035.1 GCA_945637645.1 uncultured Prevotella sp. | reverse complement strand
AAAAAATATTATTAACTTTGCAAAATGAAATCGTAGAAACTAAAAATATGCACAACATCATTATCCTAACTGACTACGTTTACAACAAAGCAAGCATTACAAGCCTGCTTAACGAAATCAGCGACGACACATCGTTTGCCACTTGCGCATACACAGACAACATGGGGAAAGCCGTGGTTGACACTAACGGAAACCCTGTTCTTGTTCCTTCCTATGGCGGAAGCAATCTGTCAAAGGAGAAAAACTCGCTCCTCGTAATAGGCAGCGAGGAGTGTTGCATTGAATACCGAGATAACGAGAACGACACGGAAAGCGTTCTCGACTTCAAAGTAACAGCTGTAGCCTACGACAAGAAGGTTTTCCAACCTGGAGAGCTCACCGTGACGCTTTCTGTAAAGGCAAAGAGCAAGTCGGCTTTTCAGGGCAATGTCTATATGGAGGCAATAAGGCAATGCTTTTTCAATTCATCCGACAAGACAAGCCCTGCCACAGTCAGCTTGATTGGTTTGTTAGACGCCGGCAACCACACAATCACTCCGCCCGAACGTTTGTACCTGCTGCAAAACATAGCGGTGAGATATGTGGTGTGCAGCTACAATCTCTGGCAAAAAGGCACTACAATATATGTAAACCTGAAGTGCTACAGCCCTGACAAGGCAATGACCATCAACAAATACAGCAAGGTGTATGGCGGCCTGCAGTTTGGCGAGGAGATACTCAACTTCGAGGCGCGCAACAAGTTCCATTTTTTGGATAAGGATATTAATTGCTCGCCCGACAGACTCCAGTTCCTCAACGACAACGGAAAGAGCAGAGAAAATGACACCACACTAAGGGAACTGCCACAGGCATATCTCGTGCAGTACAACGAGACTTTCTACGACTTCCTGCGACGCGTTTCCATACGCTGTGGAGAGTATCTCTACCATGAGAACGGAAAACTCTGCCTCGGACTTAAGAATGGTGTACTCGACGAGAGCAAGACACTGGAAGGCGAGAACTACATAATATCCTATGCCGACGTGAACAACGAGGACAGCATAGGCATCAGCGTGGATTGTTTCGAGCGCGACTACACCAAGGTGGGAAAGAGCGAAGAAGGGCCCAACACCACCACCGACACGATGTTCGTACCAGGATATGTTGACGACGAGCAGATGCATCGTGTCACAAAGGCAAACGACTACATCACCGACCGCTCGCCGTGGATGTCCGACCTTGCATATACCAACATCGGCAACACTATCTCCACAGCCAAGAGCGTTGCCGACGTGGCAAAGGGATTGGCAGTGCCTATAGGAAAGGAACTGGCAATGAGAATCATTTCCCCCACTGAATCGGAGACTGCCTTCGACAGCATGAAACTGAACTATGCTGAAGACGTGGGCATCGACAGATCGATATGGATTGACGATCAGGTAAAGGTGACCATCAAGGACACTACAGGCGAAAAATTCCTCAACAAGTTCTACGCTGAGATTGAACGATTGGAGAAAATAGTGGAACGTGGAACCGTTTGCATCGACTACGGCGACAAGATTCCTCACCTCCTGCTTGGCGACGCCCTGAATCTCAACAACGGGCTTGCGCCAGGATACATCGTAACCCGACTTCACGGCTCCATAAGCAGTTCCGTGGAAGGCACTACAAGCACTTTCAACAGTTCACACCACATTGAGGCAGTGCCTGTGCTGCAAGCCTCGGAAATGAAGGGAATAAAACTCGACGACAATGCCACTGTAAGAATACTTCCACCACATCTCAACATTCCCCACACGCTGCAGTCGTCGGGTCAGGAAGCCATAGTGGTGGAGACAAAAGACCCTCTGCAGATTGGACGCGTGAGAGTGAGATACCTTTGGCAGAAAGCCACCGACACCCTCTCGCCCTGGATTCGCGTCGTAGTGCCGTTCACCGTTGGCGGTGGAGGAATGATGATGACTCCCGCCGTTGGCGACCATGTGATGATAAACTATGCCGACAACAACATTGAGCGACCTTACGTCTCGGGATTCCTCTACACCTCGGAGCGCTATCCAAATAAGGGCAACACCATCGCCGACAACCGCATCAACTACAAATACACCTCGCGCTCAATAACGTCGGAAAACGGCCACGGAATAACCTTTACCGACAGCACTCCAAAGTCGTTTCTCAACTTTCTCATCCCGCCGCTCGCCGCTGCGTGGAACATTGCGGACATAGGACGACAGTGGAGCAAGGGCAACAAGGACAAAGCCGAGATAAAAAAATATGAAAAAGCTGTCACAGAAGCCGAGAAAGAGTATGGCAAGGACCAGAAAAGCCTCGAAAAGAGAAACGCGTGGGAACAGGCAAAGAAAGACCTTCTGGAAGCCAAGAACAGACAAGCCAACGACTCGCTGAGCACCATGAACACCATGATGTCTAACCCGCTCAACGGCGGAATGGTGCTGAAAGACGCCAACGGAATGTATGAGGTGAACCTCTCCTCTTCTAAACGTTCCATCAACATCAGTAGCCCATTCGGCAAAGTGGAGGTCAACGCCTTCACCGGCATAAAGATTACAGCACCCAACGGCGACGTGAAGATAGAGGGAAAGAACGTGACCATAGAGGCAGGCAACAACCTCACACTGAAGAGTGGCACAAACATCGTTGACAAGCCCAAGACTTACTTCGGCACCATAAGCTCCACCTTGCTCGGCATTGTGGGCGCATCGGCAGTGGCTGGAGTAGAAGCGGGAATAGAAAAGCTGAACCCGAACCTTAAGAAAATGTGGGACGAGGCAAAACACTTCACCGACCTCACCTTCATTCGCTCCTGCTGGGAGATAATAATGCGACCCGTGGAGGGAACACTCACCATACAGTCGAAGCGCAACGTTGTGGTGGTGGCAGGTCTTGGCAAGGCTTGGCTGCCCACTTCGCTGCTCTCTAAATCGGGAACATCCATTGAGCCAAACGGCTGGAACCCTAAGAACATCAACATATTGAAGGGAGGAGAAGCGGCGCAGAAACAGAAGTATTTCAACAACAAGGGCTTTGCCATCATCGCCCTGCTACGGGAGGTGAAGCAAGAGGTGAACACCTTCTACTTCAACCTGAGCAAGGGAATAAACCACATTCACGCTCTCTCCAAAGCATGCCTGAAAAAGGCAGAGACATTCAAGGGAATGAGAGCTGTGCGTATTCTTAACAGCAAATATTCAACCGACAACAATTTCACCCAGCCAACTGCGCAAAAGTTCATCACAATGGCTTGGGACGAAAAGCTGAAGGTGAAATATGCCAAGGACATGCTCAACGAAAACAACCGAAACCTCATTATCAACCCATTTGCGAACAAAGATGAGAAGATGATACTCGAATTTATCGAGGCTTACAACATATTGGCAGAATCGGTGAAGGTTTTCAAGAGTAACTACTCTGACACAAAGTCGCTCTACAACAAAATAAGGCAACACTGGGAAAGAGGACCTTACAAAGACATCGGATTTGTAGCTCCTGCCGAGAATCAAGTGCCCGACATAAAAAAGGCTACGAGCGAAGTGTATGACGGAACACTCAACAAACTTATTGAGTTAGGTGACCAACGACTGAAAATTTCGCCTGAAACAACCAAGAAGGTGATGCGTCAGATAATGTGCGGAGTGATAAACGGCTTCAAGGGAGCAAGTGTGTACGACATAGCACAAGGAAGCGCACTCGACACACCTGCCACTTGTGACAACATCGACGACGAGCAGTGGCAGAAAGTAGTGGAAAGCATCGTGCCACACAAGAGCACCGCCGACGAGCTGGCTGCCGACGAGAAAAAAATGATGAAGGACGAGCTGGTGACAAGCCTTCTCGGACCACTCGCATCGGAGTTTGGAGTGGTTGTAGACGGCAGTGACTCGTGGAGCATACCTGGTGTTGAGGGACTTCTCAACTGGAAAGGCGCGGCAGGACCTCGTGCTTTCTCCGAATACACCGGAGCTGGCAATATCCTTCTCTCCAACAACAAGGGATTCACCTACAAGCTCGACGACGACTCTGCAGGATTTGAGGCAATGCGAAATCCCGACCTACAGGCAGTGAAAGAATACCTCAGCTCACTCTTCAAGGCTACAGAACCACTTGTAATAACATAACAGAAAGGAACAACAACAATGGGATATATATTAGACGACCTGCAAAACACGCTCGACGACTTCAAGCAGTGTGTGAGCAAGGAACTGACAGAGATACACAACAGCAAGCGCGAAGTGCAGGAACTGAAAAACCAAATAGCCGAAATGACAAAAGGCATAAAGTTCGTGCGCGACGACAACACAATGATTCTCTCCTCACCGAGAATCATCATAGGCAACGTCGATGCCAGCGGGACAATGTTCCAAGGCGGTTCGGAAATAATCCTGCGCGGAACGAACATAAGGCTTGAGGGCGTGGGCGACGACAGCGGATCGGGAGGAACAATAAGCAACCGCGCAGCAACAATAGAGAACATTGCCGTGGACCCTGGAATGGACGGAAAAGAGTCGCTCGTCTGCAGCACCTCGCAGCTCCTGTTCCAGGCAAATAACATCTGCATGAGAGCCGACTCCGACAAGGGAACATTCGCCTCAGGCATAAGCTCGCTACCTGGCATAAATCTCACCTCCGACAGCACCATTGGCATTAACGCAACACCTTCTTACAAGACGAAGAAGGAAGCCATTGAGACGCGACTGACACAACTGCAGACAAGCGACACTAATCTGCAGACACAGATAGGAGCCACGGCAGACAAACTGAAGAATATATTCAACAAGATTACGGAAACCCTCGACAACCAATATTCCCTCTCCTCCACCGAGGAAGACTCAAGAAATAACCATGTGGAGATAAGGGATATACAACGCTCGTTCAAGAAGCAGTCGGAGGCTCTCGTGGCTTGTCTCAACTCCTACGTCTCACTGATTTCCGACCAAGCGGAGGTGAAACGCTGCGTGAAAGACCTCAACAAAATAAAGGAAGACCTTGAGGCAAAGAAAGACGCATTCAAGGAGAACGCCGACAAACCAGTCAACGCAAGAGTCTCAATACAGTCGGAATCTGTTTCCATAAAGGGCACCGATGGCGACGGAAACGTGAGAGTTAACCCCGAAGCAGGACTTCATGTTGAAATGCCTCATGTGACAATAGCTGCCAAAGACGGAAAGGACAATCTCCTGGAGAAAGGCAACTTCACGCTTAATGCCCACGACATAAATATCTCAACCGCTAACTTCAAACCCACCAACGACGAACACACCAAAGGCGACATCAGCGTGGAAGGCAACGTGACCATACAATCGAAAAACGTCGTCGTGGAGGCAATAGACAGGGAAGTGAAGGAAGCCAACGCCGACCCAACAGAAAAGGCTCTCGCTGCCGAGGGAACAATAAGCATGAGGGCAAGGACAATAAAAGCCGAGGCAACAGAGACAGACGGAAAATCTACTGGGTCGATAGCTCTGAACGCAAAAGACGTAAAGGTTGAATCAATGGACGTTGACAAGGACAGTCGCAAAGACAAAGCCCTTGCCGAAGGCAGCCAGATGGTGCTCGTGAGCGACAAGATGTTCATCGGCGGAGCAGACAAGAACAACAAGAGCAAACTCGTTCAGACTACATCCAGCAAGATAAGCTCAATAGCAAAGGATGCTGTGGAAATGCAGCAGAACGAAGGCAAGGCGGTTGTTACGCTGTTCCAGGATAGTGCATTCATTGGAGGAAACTCAAACTGTCTGAGAGGAAACACCGAAATCGACGGCGACAACATCGTAAGAGGAAAAGCAACAGTGAAGGTGGCTAAGATTGAAGGTTTGGAAGTCACCAGTTCTTTCGAGTCACCACGAATGAAGGACATTAAGGGACACGTAACACCAGGAAAGGCAGGAAAGCCGACTGTGAGAATACCTGAACAAGAACCCGTGAAACAACAAGAACAACAGTAAGATTATGCCAAAAATAGTAACACATCAAGCAAAGCTGAAATGCCCTCACGGCTCCACTCAGGGTTGGCTGCAAATAATAGATGCAAACCGACCGACCATAGATGGTAAAAACATTGCCACGATTAATGATTTTCAGCCCGTTACACAGATTTCCACCTTCGGTATGTGCAAAAGCCCATTAGACCCGAAATTTGCAGCTACAGGAATACCACAGCCTTGTGTCCCTTCAATTGTCACCCCATGGGTGCCTCCATGTCTTGAAACGGTAAACGGTATTCCCATGCTGCTCGACAACTGCAAGTGCATGTGCGTGTTTGGAGGAGTGATAACAATTGAAAATCCGGGACAAAGCGGAAACGTAACAGGGAAATTAAGTTAATGCAAAAAAGAAAAATATATGAAACACAAGATAATAAACGAAATAACAAAGGCTCAGGAACGACTCCTCGGCTACATAGGGCAAATGTCCTACGAATACTCGCAACTCTGCATCAAGGCAGACCCTTCGAGCCTTCTCGGTTTTGAGGAGACAATGGACGGGAAAGTATGGCACATGGAGGACATGGCGCGAGTGGTGGTTCACGAAGAGAAAGAGGACAACGACAAGATTGACATCTATCCCAACGACCCTGGATTCATCTCGGTGATAATGAGCGGAATGATGACCATTCACCCCGAACTGAAGTTCTCCTTGGAAAAATACGAGGAAGCTGACGAGGACGACGACAATCCCGAACTGAAATTCCTTAGGCTCACAATGCCCACGATGAACGACGACCGACGAAAGTTGGTGCTCGCCGCCATAGACGCTATCGACGGACACTGCAAGGCAAACCACGAGGCAATGAAGGTGAAATACTCCGCCGAGCTCGCCAAAGTCACGGTAACCGAGAGTGCAGCAGATGCCGACGAGGCAAAGAAACTCTTCGAACAGCTCTTCGAAAACTACACAAAAATGCGCGAACAGCTTACCGAGCAGCAGAAAGAATACGTGGAAATAGCCTATAAGCGCTACCTTGAGGAAAAGACAAAAGAAGACGGAGTGAACCGAGACAGCCAAGGCAATCCTATTGGATCTACCTTAAAATTAGACGACTGAAAATCATGCCTTCAGCCTTCGCCTAAAGATAATGAAATAGAGAATACCCGCCACTGTAAGGCATACGGGGAAAGCACTCCAGATGCCTACTAATCCAAATCCGCAGTAGATGCCGAGAAACCAGCTCAGGGGCAGCGAGACAACGAAATAGGAGAAGAAGGCGGCATACATCATCTGACGCATCTCGCCAAGACCACGCAAGGCATTGGCAAGACAGCACTGGAAAGCGTCGCTCAGCTGGTAGAGAATGAGCGGAATAATGGTCATTGCCACAAGTTCGCCTACAAGGACATTTGAAGTGAACAGCGACCCTACATCATGGCGAAGCAGGAACACTGGAATAGCTATCAAGGTGGCAATTGCAATGATGATGAGGAAACCCGTTCGGGTGACATCCACTATTGCCCGCTTCTCGCCCATTCCCACAAAGTGGCTCACACGAATGCTTATCGCTGTGGCAATGCCGAGATAGATATTGTAGAAGAAGAGCGACATCGTGATCATTATCTGATGGGCGGCAAGCGGAAGAGTGCCTGTCCAGCCTACGAAAACAGCCACAAGCGAAAAAGCTCCGCACTCTATTGTTGACTGTATGGCGGAAAGCCAGCCAAGCACGTTCATGCGGCGGAAATAGGCAATCACCTCTGCCCTTCTTGCCTCCTTCGCTCCGTGGCTGAACACAGAGTATTCACGCTTGCTCCTAAACACCAAAAAGAACGCCACAGCCATTAAAAGTCGCGACAGGGCGGTAGATACTCCAGCGCCGAGCAAACCAAGCTCAGGAAGCCCCAAATTGCCGTAGATGAGCAAATAGTTGCCGAGAATGTTTATCAGGTTTCCCGACACGAGAACATACATTGATGTCTTTGTTCTCCCTATAGTGTCGAAAAACTGCTTAAACTGGCAGCCAAAAACAGCAAAAGGTATGGAGATAATGTTCACAATCAAGTAGGGACGCATGAGCGACAGAAGCTCTGAAGGCTGTCCGAGATAGGGCAAAGAGAAATAGAAACCCACCATAGTGGCAACAAGCACTACGCTGAGCAACATATTGGCGTAGGAAGCGGCACAAACCACCTTCCCTACCCTACCCTGTTCCTGTCTGCCCACAAAGGGTCCCACTATCGGTGTAAGGGCAAAGTTGAAACCAATGGCGAAGATTACAGCCAACACGAAAATATTGTTCACAAAACTGGCGGCAGCCAACTCCACTGTAGAGTGATGTCCAATCATGAAAGTGTCGGCAAAGTTGAGGACAAGGTTTCCTATTTGTCCCACAACGACTGGTGCGCCGAGGCGCAGAAGGTCTTTATAATGATTCAATTCAATATGCGTTTTATTTCGTTCAACTTGTTAAGTGCGTCAACGGGAGTGAGGTTGTTGATGTCGAGCCCTCTTATCTCGTCGCGTATCTGACAGAGCACAGGGTCGTCGAGCTGGAAGAAGCTGAGCTGCATTCCGTCAGCCTTTTTCGCTGCGTTCACCACTGGTCGTCCTGTTCCCCCCACTCCTGCGTTGTCTGTCTCAAGTTGCTTCAGTATGGTGTTTGCCCTCTTCACTATGCTTCGCGGCATTCCCGCAATCTCTGCAACATGAATACCGAAGGAGTGCTCACTGCCTCCCGGCATGAGTTTTCGGAGGAAGATCACCTTTCCGTCCACTTCCTTCACGCTGACGTTGTAGTTCTTTATGCGTTTGAAGTTCTTCTCCATCTCGTTCAGCTCGTGGTAGTGTGTGGCGAAGAGTGTGCGTGCCTGTGCCCGCTGATGCTCGTGCAAATACTCCACTATTGCCCATGCTATGGAAATTCCGTCGTAGGTTGATGTTCCTCTTCCCAGTTCGTCGAAGAGCACGAGCGACTTAGGAGTAACATTGTTGAGAATATTCGATGCCTCTGTCATCTCCACCATGAAGGTTGACTCGCCGAGTGAGATGTTGTCGCTTGCGCCCACACGTGTAAATATTTTATCAACAAGACCAATTCTTGCGCTCTCTGCCGGCACAAAACTTCCCACTTGCGCCAACAGCACTATGAGGGCTGTCTGGCGGAGCAGAGCCGACTTACCTGCCATGTTTGGTCCTGTAATTATCATTATCTGTTGCTGTTCCGAGTCGAGCAAGATGTCGTTGGGCACATATTCCTCGCCCATCGGCAGTTGTGTCTCTATCACTGGATGGCGGCCTTGGCGTATTTCTATCACGTCGGAGGAGTCAATCACCGGACGAATGTAGCGGTGTTCCTGCGCCGACTTGGCGAAGGAGAGCAGGCAGTCGAGCTGTGCCACGAGGCTTGCGTTGATTTGTATCTGTGGAATAAACTCCTGCATGGCAAGGACGAGGTCGTTGAACAACTTCATCTCCAAGGAGAGAATTTTCTCCTCAGCTCCGAGTATCGTCTCCTCATATTCCTTCAGTTCCTGTGTTATGTAGCGTTCGGCTTGCGCCAGTGTCTGTTTTCTAATCCATGTCTCTGGCACAAGATCCTTATATGTGTTTCGCACTTCAAGATAATAGCCGAACACGTTGTTGTAGCCAATCTTAAGGCTTTGTATTCCAGTTTCTTTCTGCTCACGCTCCTGTATTTTCAGCAAGTAGTCCTTGCCGTGGTAAGCCACTTGTCGCAGTCGGTCGAGCTCCTCGTCCACTCCGTCTCTTATCACTCCTCCCTTATTTATAAGTTGCGGTGAGTCGGGTTCTACCTCTCTGCCTATTCTGTCGCGAATAGATTCGCAGAGGTTGAGTCTCTCCCCCACTCTCTTCAGCGCGTCGTTCTTGGCGTAGAGGCAAGCTGTCTTTATTGGTTTCACTGCCTCAAGTGCTGTCTTCAGCTGCACTATCTCTCGCGGCGACACTCTTCCCACGGCAACCTTAGATATGATGCGCTCAAGGTCGCCAATGCGGTGAAGCTGCTCGTCGGCAAGTTCGCGGAACTCTGGTTCGCGGAAGAAATATTCCACCACGTCGAGCCTGTCGTCTATCTGCCTTGCGTTCTTCAGCGGGAATACGAGCCAGCGTCGCAACATTCTTCCTCCCATCGGCGTAACGGTCTTATCCACAACGTCGAGAAGCGACGTTCCGTCTTCCTGCAAGGTTTGTATAAGCTCAAGGCTTCGTATGGTGAACTTGTCCAAACGCACATATTTCTCCTCCTCTATTCTCGATATTCCCGTGATGTGTGAGATATGTGTGTGTTGCGTCATTTCCAGATACTGCAGCACAGCTCCCGCCGCCACTATTCCGTTTTTCAGGTGGTCAATACCAAAACCTTTTAGGTTTTTCACCTGGAAGTGACTGAGCAGCTTGCCTGTTGCCGACTGTTCTGTGAACACCCACTCGTCGAGTTCGTAAGTAAAGAATTTTTGTCCGAAAAGCTCCTCAAATCCTGATTTCATTACCCTGTTCACGAGTATCTCTCGTGGCTCAAGATTTGTAAGTAGTTTTTCTATATAGTCGTTTGTACCCTCTCCAGTGAGGAATTCGCCTGTGGAAATGTCGAGGAAAGCCACTCCTATCGACTGTTTTCCGAAATGCACCGCCGCAAGGAAGTTGTTCTCCTTGTAGTTGAGCACATTGTCGTTCATTGCCACTCCAGGCGTAACAAGCTCCGTTATTCCGCGCTTCACGAGTTTCTTTGTCAGCTTCGGGTCTTCCAGTTGGTCGCATATTGCCACTCTCCTACCCGCCCTGACGAGTTTAGGCAAATAGGTGTCGAGGGCGTGATGTGGAAATCCCGCCATCTCCGACCCTACGGAAGCACCGTTGTTGCGTCGGGTGAGTGTTATTCCGAGAATTTTTGATGCCACGATGGCATCTTCGCAGTAGGTCTCGTAGAAGTCACCACAGCGGAATAGTAGCACAGCGTCGGGATGCTTTGCCTTAAGGTCGAAGAACTGCTTCATCATTGGAGTCAGCTCGTTGTCTTTCTTTGCCATAAACCGATAAAAATTTGCTTTGGAGTGCAAAATTACTTAATGTTGGGCGAAAAACAAAACAAAAAGAGGAAAAAAAGAAAAATTTTCGCATACTAATACATATTATATAAAGAAATAGTTGTAACTTTGCACTCACTACACACTAAAAGTGAGAAACTTAAAAAATTAAATATAATGGAATACAACTTTAGAGACATCGAGAAAAGATGGCAGGAAAACTGGGTTGAACAGAAGACCTACAAGGTCGCTGAGGACCCGAAACGCAAGAAATTCTATGTGCTCAACATGTTCCCCTACCCTTCTGGCGCAGGTCTTCATGTTGGTCACCCTCTTGGCTACATAGCAAGCGATATCTATGCACGCTACAAGCGTCTCAACGGATTCAACGTGCTCAACCCTATGGGCTACGACGCCTACGGACTTCCCGCTGAGCAGTATGCCATTCAGACAGGTCAGCACCCTGAGGTGACCACTGTGGCTAATATCAACCACTATCGTGAGCAGCTCGACAAGATTGGTTTCTCGTTCGACTGGGACCGTGAGGTGCGCACTTGTGACCCCGACTACTACCACTGGACACAATGGGCATTCATCCGAATGTTCAAGTCCTACTACAGCCTTGCATCAAAGAAGGCGCAGCCAATCATCAAACTCATTGAGCATTTTGAGCTGATGGGAACAGAGAACATCTCTGCTGCCTGCACTGAGGAACTTCATTTTACGGCTAAGGAGTGGAATTCTTTCAGCGAGAAGAAAAAGCAGGAGGTTCTGATGAACTACCGTATTGCTTATCTCGGAGAGACAATGGTAAACTGGTGTGCTGCTCTTGGCACTGTGCTTGCCAACGACGAGGTGGTTGACGGAGTGAGCGTGCGTGGTGGATATCCTGTGGTGCAGAAGAAGATGCGCCAGTGGTGTCTGCGTGTTTCCGCCTATGCTCAGCGATTGCTCGACGGTCTTGACACAATAGATTGGACAGAGTCGCTGAAAGAGACACAGCGCAACTGGATTGGACGCTCCGAGGGAACTGAGATGGAATTTAAGGTGAAGGACAGCGACGTGAAGTTCACCATCTTCACCACTCGTGCCGACACCATCTTTGGTGTCACCTTCATGGTGCTTGCTCCTGAGAGTGAGCTTGTTGACCAGCTCACCACCGACGACCAGCGTGCTGCCGTTGAAGAATACATCACTTATGTGAAGAAACGTACTGAGCGTGACCGCATCAGCGACCATAAGGTCACGGGTGTGTTCTCAGGTTCTTACGCCATCAATCCTTTCACTGGAGAAAGTATTCCTGTTTGGATTTCTGAATATGTATTGGCTGGTTACGGAACAGGTGCCATTATGGCTGTTCCTGCCCACGACTCACGCGACTATGCCTTTGCCAAGCACTTCAACCTTCCTATCATTCCTCTCATTCAGGGTGCCGACGTCAGCGAGCAGAGCTTTGATGCAAAGGAAGGCATTGTGGAAAACTCGCCAAAGAGTGGGGTAGAGGCTCTTAATGGTTTCTCGCTCAATGGTCTCACAGTGAAAGAGGCTATTGCCGCAACAAAGAAATTCGTGACTGAAAACAACCTCGGTCGTGTGAAGGTGAACTACCGTCTGCGCGACGCCATCTTCTCACGTCAGAGATATTGGGGCGAGCCGTTCCCTGTTTATTACAAGGACGAGATGCCTTATATGATTCCAAAGGAGAAACTGCCTCTGCTGCTGCCTGAGATTGACGAGTATAAGCCTACTGAGACAGGCGAACCGCCACTCGGACGAGCAAAGAAATGGGCTTGGGACACCGTGAAGGAAGAAGTGGTGGACAAGTCGCTTATCGACAACAAGACCATATTCCC
>CALZDK010000034.1 GCA_945637645.1 uncultured Prevotella sp. | reverse complement strand
AAGTTGAGGATTTGACTAGTAAACAAGAAAAGATTTGACAAGTTGATAGTCCAGGCTCAAAAATGCAGAAATAGTAACAACTTGTCAACTCGTAAACTTGTCAACTTATAAAAAAACTCAAACTACACCTATTATTTCCTGTACCGACTTGCATCCGTGTGAGTCGAGCCAGTTACTGATGCCATCGCGTACCTTAATGGTCACTGCAGGGTCTATGAAGTTGGCAGTGCCAATCTCTATTGCCGTTGCTCCAGCCATGAGGAACTCGATGGCATCCTCTGCTGTCATGATGCCTCCCAGTCCCACAACGGGAATTTTCACAGCCTTTGCCACCTGCCAAACCATTCTCACGGCAACAGGCTTCACGGCAGGGCCACTAAGTCCGCCAGTGCCGATGCTGAGCCTTGAACGACGCTTCTCAATATCAATGGACATACCCATCAAGGTGTTGATGAGCGACACTGAGTCGGCACCCTCTGCCTCCACTGCCTTTGCTATCTCTGTTATGTTGGTGACGTTAGGCGACAATTTCACGATGAGCGTCTTGGAATATCTTTGCCTTACCGCCTTCACAACGCTTGCCGCACCGGCACAGGTCACTCCGAAAGCCATTCCTCCATCCTTCACATTAGGGCACGAGATGTTGAGCTCTATGGCAGGAATACGGTCAAGAGCGTCAACTCTTGCCGCACACTCTGCATAGTCCTCCGGCGACGACCCGCTGACATTTACTATCATGTTTGTGTCGATGTCCTTAATCTGCGGATAGATGTGCTTGGCGAAATAGTCCACACCCTTGTTCTGAAGTCCCACACAGTTCAACATTCCCTGCGGCGTCTCAGCCATTCGCGGATAGTCGTTGCCCTGTCGGGGATTGAGCGTCGTACCTTTTACTATTATGCCTCCTATCTCTTCAAGCGGAACGAAGTCGGCAAATTCCAATCCATAGCCAAAAGTGCCCGAAGCAGTCATAACAGGATTCTTTAGGCACAAGTCTTTTATTTTTACATTTAGAGCTGCCATAACAATTTCTTAATATTTAACACTGGACCTTCCTTGCACACACAGAGATTGCCTTCCGTGGTTTTCTCCACACAACAGAGACAAGCTCCGAGCCCACAAGCCATCATATTCTCCAACGAAGCCTCACATTCCACTCCAGCCTTGTAGGCATAGCGTGCCACGGCAACCATCATGGGTTTAGGTCCGCAAGTGGCAATCATGTCGAACTTCTCACCCAGCACGGAATGGTTGGTCACGAAGCCCTTCTCGCCTTCGCTTGCGTCCTCTGTCGTAATGCACACACGCCCGTACCTCCTGAACAAGTCTATTTCGAGCAAATCGGCGGCACTGCGTGCACCGAGCAGGAAAGTAGGTTCAATGCCGTTGCGCTTCATCTCCGCACCCATATAGAGCAGCGGCGCAACGCCCACTCCGCCGCCCACAAGCAGCACACGGTCCGACGAGCTTTTAGGCATGGTGAAGCCGTTGCCCAGAGGCAGCACACAGTTGAGCGTGTCGCCAGGCTTGAGTGTAGTGATGTGCCTTGTGCCCTCACCAATGGCAGCCACAAGCAGCCAAAGCTCGTTGGCGTCACGATCCACAAAGTTTATTGATATAGGCCTTCTCAGGAAGGTAGAGGGAGAGTTGTCAACACGCACCTCCACAAACTGCCCCGGCACCATCTCCGGCAGGGGTTGCTCATGGGTGAGCTTGAGGAGCGAGTATCGTCCTCCGACTTTCTCTACTGATTTGACCCTCAGGTCAAGAATATATTTTTTCATTGTCTATAAAACGATTGTTTCAATTCTGCCACAAAGGTAGATATTTTTTTTGAGATAAAGACAAATCGGGGGAAAAAAGTGACAAACACCTGCTCTGATATTTCAGCTCCATAATTGCACAGTTAGTGTTTAGCTGGCACAAAAGTCTCAAAGGTCTGGTCATCGTAATAGACCCTTATCTCCACGACATGACGTTTAGGTGTGTCAATAGTTTTTACCTCGCTTAGGCGTGTTTCCAATCGTGTATGTTTTACACTATTGGCGTTTGCGGCAATTTTCTCTGGCTGTTTCTCTGTTTTCGGAGCTGGAGCAGGATCGTCAAAATCAAATTCCAACACGGGTTCGTTGTCGGTTGGGGTAGGCTGCTGTTCTGCCGCCTGCTTCCCCTCTGTGTTCTGATACATACTTCCCTGACCAAACATTAGCCACTCAATGCTGATGTCGGGAATTTTTTTCTTTATCGCCTCCACTATGTTTAGGGTAGGCTTGGTCCTTCCGTTGAAGATGCTGCTGAGCGAGGCAGGCGACATCTCTATCATCTGGGCGAACTCTTGCTGACTCTTGTGGAGCGACTCCATCAGGTCTCTAATCCGGTCTTTCATATTGCATTTTTTTTGTATTTAGAGGAAAATCCTCGTTTTTTCTATTGGTTTACAAAGGTAAACATAAAATTTGGAATAACCAACAAACAGGAGAATAATTTAGATTTTTAAACTTTTGATTTGTGTTTTTGAATTTGTAAATACGAATTGTTTTTGATTTTATGTCGTAACTTTCGATTTACAAATCAATATTTTGATTACTAAATCGACTTAGAAAATCATTTATGTATTTAAAAACAAATAATTGACTATAAATCAGATATTTAGGAGCACGTTCCATTTTTTCAACCTTTTTTGGGGCTTGACAAAGCTAAATTGGCCTTTTTTCATTCTGCTTTTATAGAGCAAAAACTCATAATATTCTCATTATCATCATAATTACAAATCTAAATTAATCAGTGAATAAATATCAAGTTGCAAATCTAAATCGTGAAATTTAGATTTAGAAATGTATTTTTATTTGTGTAAATTTAGGTTTTAAAATTCTGAAACATGATATGGTTTTGTAAATCGCATGCTTGTTTTGTTTAAGTTTGTAGTTGTAAATTCAGAATATTAAACGCAAACTATTGTTAACACCAAATTTCAGCCTTCCAAAACGAGCGAAAAAATACAAAATTTCGATATTCCCCACAACCGCCCGAAAGTTTCGGAATAAGCGAGTTTTGAAGGGGCAAAATTGAGGTTAAAGTACTGAAAGACATCGGTGTTAGCACAAAAAAAGTGCCCCTTTCAGAGCACTTGTTTTAGGATTCCAAAGGCTTGTTTTTGCCCTTTTTTCAATGGAAAATGAAAAATATTAGCTCTTTCATCAGCTCTCCAGGCGCCGTATTTGGGTTTTCTATGCCTTTACTTTTGGCATCTATTTCCCTAATCTTATAAATTATCTGCATAACTTTTGTCGCCGAGAAATTTCTCATGCCCGTCATATAGTCTTTCGCAGCCCACGGCGAACGCAGTTCGAGCCACTGTGCAACAGCTTCCTGATTGGCTCTTTGCGGACAGTAGAAAGCAATGAGAAGGTTTTGGAAATAGTTGAAGAGCATTGGGAGAAAACTGTAGATGCTGCCCGCTTTGGGATTGCTGTCAAAATAATTTATTATCTGATTTGCCTTGAAAACATTCCTGTTCACTATGGCGTCGCGCAACTCAAAGGAGTTGAAATCCTTGCTCACCCCTATCTGTTGCTCCACCACTTCCGGTGTCACTTGTTTGTTGTCGGCAGGCAGCGAGAGCAGCAATTTCTCCATCTCGCCAGTCAGTCGGCTGAGGTCGGCACCGATGGAGTCGGCAATGAGTTGTTGCGATTTCATGTCTATCGTCGCTCCCCTCTCGCGCAGGAACTTCTCGATGAATGGCAACAGGTCGCGATCCCTGATTTTCTTGCTTTCGAAGAGCACTCCCGTCTTCTCCACCGCCGCCGCGAGTTTCTTCCGCTTGTCGATGGTGCCGTTCTTATGGCACATCACAAGCACCGTCGATGCCAAAGGCTTTGCGAGGTAGGCGGCAATCTGGTCGGTGTTCCTCAGGTTCTGTGCTTCCTTCACCACCACCACCTGTCTGTCAGACATCATGGGATAGCGTCGGGCAGTGTCGGCTACCTGTGCTGCGCTCACGTCAGAACCATACATCACCGTCAGGTTGAAGTCGCGCTCCTCTGGCTTGAGTGCGTTCTCCTCAATGAAGTTGGCAATTTGGTCTATGTAGTATGGCTCGTCTCCCATCAGATAATATATGGGAGCATACTTGTGAGCCCTCAAATCACGCATTATTCCATCGAAAGTTACATTTTTGTTGTCTGCCATTTCGTTATTTGCGGTTATTTTATTAATTTTGCTGCAAATTTAGACAAAAAAATCGATATTGCCATCCCTTATTAACAACAAATGTCTGCCCGACAACAAAAAAAAACGGGATTGGGTACACCTTATTATATATATAGCACATGCAGGAACTGAATTTGCCAAAGTATGAGATACGCATCGGAAGGAAAGACGGAAGACTCACAATCTTCGATTTTCTCCGCCGCCGCTATGTGGCGCTCACTCCCGAAGAGTGGGTGCGACAACATTTCACCCACTTTCTCGTCGAACACAAGTCTTACCCCCAGGGACTGCTCGCCAACGAGGTGGAACTCTCTGTCGGCGACAAGAGTCTCAGGTGCGACAGCGTGCTCTACGACCGCGAGCTTCGTCCGCGTATGATCGTTGAGTACAAGGCTCCGCACATAAAACTCACACAAAAGGTGTTCCAGCAGATTGCCACCTACAACCTCCTGCTCCACGTCGACTATCTCGTCGTAAGCAATGGTATTGAGCACCACTGCGTAAAAATGGACTATGAGAATGAAAAATATTTATTTCTCGAAGATATTCCAGAATATAAAAATCTTTAACAAAATATCGACCTTGCCACAAACCACACCACTGGCACTGCCAAGGCAGGCAGGAGGTTCAGCGTCTTGCAGTCCTTCAGTCCCAAGAGCGACAGGCCGCTGCCCGTAATCATCAGTCCTCCCACAATAAGCAGCTCCGACATAAGAGCGTCGCTCACCGCCTCGCTCGACAGCTGCGCCACAAGATAGAACATTCCCTGCCAACAGAACAACACAGGCGCGGCAAGCACCATGCCGAAACCATAGGTGGAGGCAAACACGGCAGACGACACGAAGTCGAGCGTGGCGTTGGTGAACAGGAAAGTGTTGTCGCCCTTCAGCGCACTTATCACCGGTCCCAACATCGAGAGCGGGCCAATACAATAGAGGAGTATGGCTGTGGAAAGTCCGTCGGAGAGCCTGCGCCCTCCCCTGCCCTTTGCCCCCTGCGTTGCCGGTGCGTCGGCTTCTTCCGCCGCCTCCCCACTCTTCGATTTCCTGTCCACGAGTCGTCTGAAACGTCCGTCGATGTCCAACGCCGTTCCCACCACACCGCCAATGGCTATCGCCACAATAAAGAGTACCGGATACTGGCTTTTCGGCAAATTGCTTATCGTGGCGTTCAGTCCAATGGCGAGACTTGCAAGTCCGAGCCCGTCGTAAAGCACACGTTTATACTGCTCCTTCACCCCACGGTGGAGCAAGGTGCCCAATATCGTACCTGCCACTATCGAGCAGGTGTTCACTATCGTTCCTATCATTTCTTTGTTCTGTTTTCGTATTCTTTCAGTGCGCAAAGTTATACATTTTTGACGAGAAACCCGTTGTGTTTGCAATAAAACACAAAAAAAACACCTTTTATCTGAGTAATTTCCTTTTTTTTATTTATCTTTGCAACTCCATTTGCAAACAAAAGAAATAAATGATTGACAGAGCCACCATCGACAAGATAATGGACGCGACGAACATCGTCGATGTCGTATCGGAATTTGTCACGCTGCGCAAGACTGGCGTGAACTACAAGGGTCTGTGCCCTTTCCACGACGACAAGACACCTTCGTTCATCGTCTCCCCCTCCAAGGGCATTTGCCATTGCTTTGCCTGCGGCAAGGGAGGCAACGCCGTCAACTTCATAATGGAACACGAGCAGATGACCTATCCGGACGCTCTGCGCTGGCTCGCCAAGAAATATAATATTGAAATAAAGGAACGCGAACTCACAGCCGAGGAACAGCAGGCGGCAAACGATCGCGAGAGCATGTTCGTGCTCAACGAGTGGGCTCGCGACTATTTCCACGATATCCTTCACAACGACATCGACGGCAAGGCTATCGGCATGCAGTATTTTCGTGGGCGTGGATTCCGCGACGACATCATAAAGAAGTTCCAGCTCGGCTATGCCCTGCCCCGCCGCGACTCGCTCTCCAAGGCAGCCCTTCAGAAAGGCTTCAAGAAGGAGTTCCTCATCAAGACTGGCCTCTGCTATCAGAAAGACAACGGAGAACTGGTTGACCGCTATTCCGGACGCGTCATCTTCCCCTGGCTCAGCGTCAGCGGCAAGGTCAACGCCTTCGGCGGCCGTCTGCTCGACTCACGCACCAAGGGAGTGCAGCAGAAATACGTCAACTCGCCCGAGTCCGACATCTACCACAAAGACCACGAGCTCTATGGACTCTATCAGGCAAAGAGGGCAATCGCCAAGGAGGACAACGTGTTCATGGTTGAAGGCTACACCGACGTCATCTCCATGCACCAGAACGGCATAGAAAACGTGGTGGCAAACTCCGGCACCGCACTCAGCATGCACCAAGTCCGCTTGCTGCGACGCTTCACTTCCAACATCACACTGCTCTACGACGGCGACGAGGCAGGCATCCACGCCGCCATGCGAGGCACCGACATGCTGCTACAGGAAGGCATGAACGTGAAGATTCTCCTCCTGCCCGACGGCGACGACCCCGACAGCTTCTCTCGCAAACACAACAGCGAAGAGTTCCGCAACTATGTTGGCGACCACCAGGTGGACTTCATCATCTTCAAGACCCGCCTCCTTCTCGATGGTGTCACCGACCCTATAAAACGCTCCGAGGCGATAAGCAACATCGTGCGCAGCGTCTCCGTCATTCCCGACCAGATAAAGCGCGACACCTACATACGCGAGTGCTCACGCAATTTCCAGATGAACGAACAGACGCTCATCAACACCATGAACCGCTTCATCGGAGGCGACATCGAAAACCAGCAGAAAGAGGCGGAACGCCAACTGAGGCAACAGGAGGCTGCAGCCCAAACTCAACAGCAGCCACAGCAGCACGCCAGTTTCCACTCCTCCGACAAGAGGGCGCTGGAGGTGGAACGGCTCATCATACAGCTCATCATTCAGCACGGCGAGGAAATAATCTACCGCGACATAGAAACCGAAGACGGACAGCTCGTAAACCTCACCGTGGCACAATACATCGACTACGACCTGGCGCAGGACGACCTCCATTTCAGCTCTCCCCTCTTCGACCGCATTCTCCACGAGGCTGCCATCCACAGCTCCGACGAGGGTTTCAAGGCCGACACCTATTTCACCTCCCACGCCGACATAGGCATAAGCCGCCTTGCAGGTTCCCTTGCCATGAACCACTACCAACTCAGCAAGAGCCTCCAAATGCGCACCGACGCCGCCACGCTCCAGCAGAAGACCGAACATCTCATAGTGGACTTCCGCATCGGCATAAAGACACGCCTCATAAACGATCTGAAACATGCCATAGCTGAAGCCAACAAGGCGTCGGACATGGCGAAGGTGAGGGAACTGATGAAAGAGCAAATGGAAGCCCAAAAGCTCCGCGACACCATTGCAGCCAAAGTGGGAAGAGACATCGTAAGATGAGGTTTCCCCCACGTGACACGCCAGTAAATATTGACATGTTTGACAACCAAAAATATAAAAAAAATGAAAAGAATCCTAACGCTAATGTTTGTTGCTCTGACAGTCATTGCAGCAAACGCCCAAGACACTAAAAGCCTTGAGCTGACAGCAGCTGACATGAACATCAATGTCACCTTCTACAGCCCAGAAATCATTCGTGTTACAAAAACTCCCCTTGGCTCCAACTCTCCGAAGAAAAAAAGCGAGGTAGTGACCATGTCACCACAATCATCCCTCTCCGTAGCCGAAAGTTCCACAGCTTCAGCCTTCAGATTGAAGTCATCCTCCCTTTCCGTAACCATCAACCGCCACACCGGTCTCATATCCTTCGCCACAGCCAACGGCAAACCTCTTCTTAAGGAAAAGGCTACAACCTTTGCCCCACGTGCCACGGGTTCCGACAAGGGCAGATACACTGTTTCCATGTCCTACCAGCTCGACAAGGACGAGGCAATCTACGGTCTTGGCACTGTGCAGGACGGCAAACTCAACCGCCGTGGCCTCTCCAAGCGCGTTGAGCAGTCTAACATTGAGGACTTCCAAAACGTCATACAGTCGGTAAAGGGCTGGGGAATATATTGGGACAACTACTCCTGCTCGCACTTCGACGACAATGCCCAGGGCATGACCTTCAAGGCAGAGGTAGGCGACTGTGCCGACTACTATTTCATGTTTGGCAAGAATGCCGACGGCGTTAATGCCTGCATGCGTCAGCTCACTGGCAACGTGCCGATGTTCCCATTGTGGACATACGGATTCTGGCAGTGCCGCGAACGATATAAGTCGTCGAAGGAACTACTCGAGGTCGTCGATAACTATCGTCGCCTCCAGGTGCCTCTCGACGGAATAATACAGGATTGGCAGTACTGGGGCAACAACTACCTGTGGAATGCCATGGACTTCCTCTCCGAGCAGTTCACCGACGGAAAACAGATGATTGACCGCGTGCATGAACAGAACGCACACATAATGATTTCCATCTGGGCAAGCTTTGGCCCGCAGACTCAGCAGTTTGCCAAACTTGCAGAGAAAGACCTCCTTCTGCCTATAGAGACATGGCCGCAGAGCGGTCTCTCACACATCTGGCCGCCACGCATGGAATACCCTTCTGGCGTTAAGGTGTATGACGCCTACAGTCCCGTTGCCCGTCAGATATATTGGGACCATCTGAAAAGGCTTTTCGACTACGGCATCGATGCCTGGTGGATGGACTCCACCGACCCCGATTTCTTCAATCCACGCGAGAGCGACTTCGAATATAAGACCTCTGCGGGATCGTGGCGCAGCGTGCGCAACCTATTCCCCCTTGCCACTGTCAAGGGCATCTATGCCAACCAGCGCAAGGAGTCTGCCGACAAGCGTGTGTTCATCATGACTCGATCCGCTTTCGCCGGTCAGCAACACTATGGTTCAGGACTTTGGTCGGGCGACGTGGCCTCAACCTGGGACATGCTCCGAAAGCAAGTTCCTGCAGGTCTCAACTACACAATGACAGGTTGCCCTAATTTCAACACCGACATAGGCGGATTCTTCTGCGGGTCATACAACACCGACGGAACTGGTTCCGCGCCACGCAACCCCCAATATCAGGAGCTGTATGTGCGTTGGATGCAATATGGACTCTTCTGCCCTGTCTTCCGCAGTCATGGTGCCGACGCTCCGCGCGAGATCTATCAGTTTGGCAAGAAGGGTGAGCCAATCTACGATGCCATCGAGAGCACCATTCGCCTGCGCTATCGTCTGCTGCCATACATCTACAGCACGGCATGGCAGGTCACGTCAGCCAACGAGAGCTATCTGCGTGCCCTGACCTACGACTTTGCCTCCGACAAGAACACATGGAACCTGGGTAGCGAGTTCATGTTCGGCCGCTCCATCCTTGCCACACCTATCCTCGACCCACAATACACCGAGGAGAAGATTTTCAAGGAGGATGCCATGAGCGGATGGGACAAGAAAGATGGAAAGATTGAAAAATTGAAAGAAGGAAAGATTGATTTCTCTGAGGAGAAAACGGCAACAAAATATCTGCCGAAGGGTGCTGACTGGTATGAGTTCTACACCGAGAAACTCTACAAGGGCGGACGCAACGTAACCTTCACCACGACAATCGACCGCACTGCAATGTTCGTCAAGGCAGGAACAATCCTTCCGCTTGCCCCGGTCATGCAGTATGCGCAGCAGAGCCAGTGGGACAATCTCGACATCATTGTCTATCCGGGCTCCAACGCCGTCTTCACACTATACGAGGACGAGGGCGACAACTACAATTATGAGCGTGGCGTTTACTCCACAATCACGATGAAGTGGAACGACAGCCAGCGCACTTTCACCGTAGAGGCACGCCAAGGACAGTTCCCCGGCATGCTCCAAAACCGAAAGTTCAACATTCGCATAGCAGGAACAGAGGCAGTGAAAACCGTTGATTACAATGGCAATGCTGTTTCGGTAACACTGTAGAAAAAATAGAAGCCCACCTTTAACCCCTCCAAACAAACAGGCGGAAACATATTTTTTGCATTTTTCTTGTATATTTCACAGAAATGTAGTAACTTCGCAGCGCAAAAACAAAAAGAGCCTTTTAGGGTCGCATAAATACACGAAAAAAAACAATATAAAACAAAATATGGGCGGTATATTCGGAACAATATCTAAGAAAGACTGCGTTAACGACTTGTTCTACGGAACGGACTACAACTCACACCTCGGCACAAAACGTGCGGGAATGGTGACTTTCGACGCAGTGAAGGGATTCTCAAGGTCGATTCACAGCTTGGAACGCGACTATTTCAGGTCTAAGTTCGAGGACGAGCTGGAGAGCTTCACTGGCTGCCAGGGACTGGGTGTCATCAGCGACACCGACCCGCAGCCTATCATCGTCAACTCACACCTCGGACGCTATGCGGTGGTGACAGTGGCTAAGATAAACAACCTGCGCGAGATAGCCGACGAGCTACTCGCAAAGGGAATGCACTTCAGCGAGATGTCGGCTAACAAGATAAACCAGACGGAGCTGGTGGCTCTGCTCATAAACATGGGCAATGACTTCACCGAGGGCATCAACAACGTGTATGCCAAGATTGACGGTTCTTGCTCGATGCTGATTCTCACGGAAGACGGCATAATAGCGGCACGCGACTACATGGGAAGGACAACCCTCGTGGTAGGACGCAAGGAGGGCGCCTACGCCGCAACGAGCGAGACAACGGCTTTTCCCAACCTCGACTATGAGACGGTGCGCGACGTGGAACCGGGAGAGATAGTGCGCCTAAGGGCAGACGGAATGGAGGTGATGCAGAAACCCTCCGGACACTGTCAGATTTGCTCCTTCCTTTGGGTCTATTACGGTTTCCCCGCAAGCGACTATATGGGAATAAACACCGAATATGTGAGAGAGAGGTGCGGAAAGATGCTGGGCGAGGAAGACGACACCGAGGCTGACCTCGTGTGCGGCATTCCCGACTCAGGAGTGGGCTTCGCTCTTGGCTATGCCGAGGGACACAAAATCCCATACAAGCGCGCGGTGCTGAAATACACTCCCACATGGCCACGCAGCTTCACACCGGGCAACCAGTCGCGACGCGACCTCGTGGCAAAGATGAAGCTCATTCCTAACCGTGCCATAATGAAAGACCAGAGAGTGGTGTTCTGCGACGACTCAATAGTGCGTGGCACCCAGTTGCGCGACAATGTCAGGACTTTCTTCGACTGCGGTGCCAAGGAGGTTCACGCACGCATCTCCTGCCCGCCGTTGGTCTATGGCTGCCCGTTCATCGGTTTCACCTCGTCGAAGAGCGACCTTGAGCTTATCACACGCCGCATAATACGCGACTTCGAGGGCGACGAGAACATCAAGCTGGAGCAATATGCCAAGACCGACTCGCCAGAATACAAGCGCATGGTCGAGGAGATAGCCCACCGACTGGGGCTCACCACACTCCGCTTCAACAAGATAGAAACACTGATAGAGTCCATCGGACTGCCCAAAGACAAGGTTTGCACCCACTGTTTCGACGGAAGCAGCTGCTGCAAAAAAATGAAGAAATAGGAGGGAAGAAAGATGCAAAAGGTAATAATAACAAGCGACATAAAGAAAGACCTCTCCGAAATACTCGCCAAATTTGAGTACGACAAACTCATAGTGATTTGCGACAACAACACTCGCGACTGGTGCCTTATCAACTTCCTTGTTGGCATGAAGGAACTTGAGGATAAAGGAGTTGCAACACTCGAGGCTGGCGACAACCACAAGAATCTCCAATATCTGTCGTTTGCATGGGAGAAAATGGAAGAGTACGGAGCCACACGAAAGTCGCTCGTATTAAACCTTGGAGGCGGCATGGTGACCGACCTCGGCGGCTTTGCCGCATCAACATTCAAACGAGGCTTGAGATTCATCAACATACCCACAACGCTGCTTGCCATGGTTGACGCATCGGTGGGTGGCAAGACGGGAGTAAACTTCAACGGACTGAAAAACGAGATTGGCGTGTTCAGCAATGCGGAATATGTTCTCATCGACACTGTGTTCCTAAAGACTCTCGACAGCGAGAACATCTGTTCGGGCTACGCCGAAATGCTGAAACACGGTCTGATAAGCAACGACAAGATGTGGAGCGAGCTTATCAACTTCGACATACTGAACCCCGACCTCGACAAGCTCCGCGGCATGGTTGCCGACTCGGTGAAGGTGAAAGAGCGCATAGTGGAGGAAGACCCGTTGGAGCACGGCATACGCAAGGCACTTAATGTGGGCCATACCGTGGGCCACGCCTTCGAGTCGTTCGCACTGAAGCGCAAGCCTATACTCCATGGCTACGCCGTTGCCTTTGGCATTATCTGCGAGCTGTACCTCAGCGCACGCAAGGTTGGATTCCCCACAGAGAAACTCCACGCCACGGTGAGCTACATAAAAGGCCACTACGGAAAGATGGCGATAACGTGCGACGACTATCCTGAACTGTTAGAGCTGATGACGCACGACAAGAAAAACACCGCCGGCACCATCAATTTCACCCTATTGGCTGACATCGGCGACATTCGCATAAACCAAACCGCCACAAAAGAGGAAATTCTCGAAGCCCTTGACTTCTATAGGGAATGTTGAAAAAACAAAGCGCAGGTGCAATTATCCATAGGATAGTCACACCTGCGCTTTGTTAACGGCAAGGTTAACCTTCCTCTCCCTTGATATGCTTCATCTCAATATCCTTGCCGTATT